>NZ_JADIJM010000009.1:0-257094 GCF_017355315.1 Achromobacter sp. SD115
ATGGGCTCAAGTCTTATATAAGATATAAGACATTTGCTTGCGTCCCCCTGTTCCCTCTACAATCCGGCGAACAACCCTTCTTCCAACCCGACTTTGAGCAGGCCTCACATGCTGGATAACTACCGCCAACACGTCGCCGAACGCGCGGCTCTGGGGATCCCCCCGCTGCCCCTTACGGCCAAACAAACCGCTGAACTGATCGAACTGCTCAAGAACCCGCCCGCTGGCGAAGAGCAGAACCTGGTCGAGCTGCTGACCCACCGCGTGCCGGCCGGCGTGGACGACGCGGCCAAGGTCAAGGCTTCGTACCTGGCCGCCGTGGCGCTGGGCAAGGAAGCTTGTGCGCTGATCAGCCGTGCCAAGGCGACTGAACTGCTCGGCACGATGCTGGGTGGCTACAACATTGGCCCGCTGGTCGACCTGCTGGACGACGCTGAAATCGGCACCATCGCCGCCGACGCGCTGAAGAAGACCTTGTTGATGTTCGACGCCTTCCACGACGTGAAGGAAAAGGCGGACAAGGGCAACGCCAACGCCAAATCCGTGATGCAGAGCTGGGCCGACGCCGAATGGTTCACCAGCCGTCCGGAACTGCCGCAAAGCCTGACCATCACCGTCTTCAAGGTGCCTGGCGAAACCAACACCGACGACCTGTCGCCGGCTCCCGACGCCACCACCCGCCCCGACATCCCGATGCACGCCTTGGCGATGCTGAAGAACAAGCGCGACGGCGCCGCGTTCGAACCGGAAGAAGACGGCAAGCGCGGCCCGATCAAGTTCATCGAATCCCTGAAGGAAAAGGGCCACCTGGTCGCCTACGTTGGCGACGTGGTCGGCACGGGTTCGTCGCGCAAGTCGGCCACCAACTCGGTGCTGTGGTTCACCGGCGAGGACATCCCCTTCGTGCCGAACAAGCGTTTTGGCGGCGTGTGCCTGGGCAACAAGATCGCCCCGATCTTCTACAACACCATGGAAGACGCCGGCGCCCTGCCGATCGAACTCGACGTTTCCAAGATGGAAATGGGCGACGTGGTCGAACTGCGCCCCTATGACGGCAAGGCTTTGAAGAACGGCGAAGTCATCGCCGAATTCGAAGTGAAGTCCGACGTGCTGTTCGACGAAGTGCGCGCCGGCGGCCGCATTCCGCTGATCATCGGCCGCGGCCTGACCGCCAAGGCGCGCGAAGCGCTGGGCCTGCCGGCCTCGACGCTGTTCCGCCTGCCGAAGGACCCGGCCGATACCGGCAAGGGTTACACCCTGGCCCAGAAGATGGTCGGCCGCGCCTGCGGCATGCCGGAAGGCAAGGGCATCCGCCCGGGCACCTACTGCGAACCGAAGATGACCTCGGTCGGCAGCCAGGACACCACCGGCCCCATGACCCGCGACGAGCTGAAGGACCTGGCCTGCCTGGGCTTCTCGGCCGACCTGGTGATGCAGTCGTTCTGCCACACCGCCGCCTACCCCAAGCCCGTGGACGTCAAGACGCACCACACGCTGCCGGAATTCATCAGCACCCGCGGCGGCGTCTCGCTGCGTCCGGGCGACGGCGTGATCCACTCCTGGCTCAACCGGATGCTGCTGCCCGACACCGTCGGCACCGGCGGCGACTCGCACACCCGCTTCCCCATCGGCATCTCGTTCCCGGCCGGCTCGGGCCTGGTCGCCTTTGCCGCCGCCACCGGCGTGATGCCGCTGGACATGCCGGAATCGGTGCTGGTCCGCTTCAAGGGCAAGCTGCAACCCGGCGTGACCCTGCGCGACCTGGTCAACGCGATCCCGCTGTACGCCATCAAGCAAGGCCTGCTGACGGTCGCCAAGCAAGGCAAGAAGAACATCTTCTCCGGCCGCATCCTGGAAATCGAAGGCCTGCCCGACCTGAAGGTCGAACAAGCCTTTGAACTGTCGGACGCATCCGCTGAGCGTTCGGCCGCCGGCTGCTCGGTGTTCCTGAACAAGGAACCGATCATCGAGTACATCAACAGCAACATCGTGATGCTGAAGTGGATGATCGCCAACGGCTACGAAGACGAGCGCACGCTGGGCCGCCGCATCAAGGCCATGGAAGCCTGGCTGGCCGATCCCAAGCTGCTGGAGCCGGACGCCGACGCTGAATACGCCGCCGTGATCGAAATCGACCTGGCCGACGTGCACGAGCCCATCGTGGCCTGCCCGAACGACCCGGACGACGTGAAGACGCTGTCGGAAGTCGCCGGCGCCAAGATCGACGAAGTGTTCATCGGCAGCTGCATGACCAACATCGGCCACTTCCGCGCAGCCTCCAAGCTGCTGGAAGGCAAGCGCGATATCCCGGTCAAGCTGTGGGTCGCCCCGCCGACCAAGATGGACGCCACGCAACTGACCGAGGAAGGCCACTACGGCGTGTTCGGCACCGCCGGCGCCCGCACGGAAATGCCGGGCTGCTCGCTGTGCATGGGCAACCAGGCCCAGGTGCGCGAAGGCGCAACCGTCATGTCGACCAGCACCCGCAACTTCCCGAACCGCCTGGGCAAGAACACCAACGTGTACCTGGGTTCGGCCGAACTGGCCGCGATCTGCTCGAAGCTGGGCCGCATCCCGACCAAGGACGAGTACATGGCCGACATGGGCGTCATCAACAAGAGCGGCGACCAGATCTACCAGTACCTGAACTTCGACAAGATCGCCGACTACAAGGACGTGGCCGACGTCATTGAAGTCTAAGCATCAGGCAACGCAGCCTGGCTGCATCGCCTGCAAGACGGCCCCGGAGCGATCCGGGGCCGTTTTTCTTTGCCTGCCTCCCGGGCGGCCCCGCCGCCTTGGTCGGAGAATTTCAGGGACGGAACTTTTTTCGCGATACGTTTTCATACAATCGCGGTAACTTGTGACATCCGCTCCCCCAACCCTGCCCCGATCTCCGGAGGAAGACCGCCAATGACCCGGCTTTTGCTGCCGCCCCTACTGCTGGCGCTCGCCGGCTGCGCCACCGCGCCGCCCTCGAATCCCGAGAACATCTGCGCCATCTTTCGCGAAAAGCCGGACTGGCATGATGCCGCCTTGAAGGTACAGAAGAAATGGGGCGCGCCGGTGCCGGTGCCCATGGCCATGATGTATCAGGAGTCTTCCTTCAAACAGGACGCGGTGCCACCGCGCTACTACTTCCTGGGCTTCATCCCCTGGGGCCGCGTCAGTTCCGCCTATGGCTACGCCCAGGCCAAGGACGAAACCTGGGACGACTACAAGAAGGATGCAGGAGGCTGGGGCTCCAGCCGCGACGACTTCGCCGACGCGCTGGATTTCATGGGCTGGTACATGAACAAGACCCAGCGCATCAATGGCGTGTCCAAGTCGGACGCCTACGGCCAGTATCTGAACTACCACGAGGGCTGGACCGGCTACCGCAACCGCAGCTTTGATCGCAAGGCCTGGCTCAAGACCGTATCGCAGAAGGTGCAGGCGCGGGCCCAGAAGTTCGCCTCGCAGTACAAGGGCTGCGAGGCGGATCTGACGCGCGGCGGCTGGTTCTGGTGAACGCCGCCCGGCCTTAGAAGTCCATGCTCGCGCTGAGCAAGAAGGTGCGCGGTCCGCCCAGCACCAGGTAGCCGTTGCCCGGATAGCCGCCCACCGAGGACCAGTAGTTGCGGTTGGCGATATTGTCCACGCGGGCGCGCAGGGTCACGACGTGGCCGTCCACATCCATCATGTAGCGCAGGCCCGCATCGAAGCGGGTCCAGCCCGGCACTTTGAGCGTGTTGGCGTCATCCGCATAGGACGAGCCGGTGTAGACCACCCGGCCATCCACCGCCAGGCCCGGCACGCCGGGAATATCCCACTCCACGCCCATATTGGCCTGGAAGCGCGGCACGCCGATCACGCGGTTGCCGTCGATGGACGGGTTGCCGGTGGAGATCTGCTTGGCGTCCAGCCAGGTCAGGCCGCCCAAGAGGCGCACGCTCTTGATCGGTTCGCCGTACATCGTGAGTTCCACGCCCTGGTGACGGTCCTTGCCCGAGGTCGTCAGCTCGTTGCTGGCGTTGTACATGGCGCGCGGCTTGTCGGTGGAGAACAAGGCCAGTCCCGCCCCCAGGCCATCTCCCTCGTATTTCGCGCCGATTTCCTTCTGCTTGGAGACAAACGGCGGCAGGCTCTGGCCGGCATTGGGCACCGGCTTGCCGCCGGCATTGGCCGGGGCGGTCGGCCCCGCGACCAGCGCCTCAATGTAGTTCGCGTACAGCGAAACGCTGGGCGCCACCTTGACCACGAGGCCCGCGGCGGGCGAATTGTGGCTGGCGTCGTAGGCGCCGTTTTCCTTGCCGGTGTTGTATGCGTAGTCGCGTTGCGACAAGCGCTGATGGCGGATGCCGGCCGTGAGCAGCACCTTGTCGTCCAGGAACGACAGCGTGTCGCCGATGGCGTAGCTGCTCAGGCGGGTGCGGCCCTGCAGCGCCGGATCGTCCAGGTCGTTGCCGCGCAGCGCGGTGGCGCTGAACGGCGGCTTGTCATACGAAATCGGGTTGTAGATGTTGGTGGGATAGGTGTTCTGCCAGTCCATCACATAGGCGTTCTTCTTCTTCAGGTCGAAGAAGGATGCCGACACGACGAACTCGTGGCCCACCGGGCCGGTGCGCACTTTGCCGCGCAGGCCCAGTTCGCCCGTATTCACGCTGTCCTCGCGGGTGTTGTCGAAGCGGTAGAAGGTGCCCGCGCCCGTGCTGCCGTTGGTCAGCGTGACGTTGCCCAGCGAATTCGCTTCGTCGCTGCGGCGCATGCCAAACGCCGCATAGGCGGTCAGCTTGTCGCTGAAATCATGTTCGCCGCGCACGGTGCCGAAGACATCGCGCTCGTTCGAATACGACCATGGCTGAGCATAATTGGAGCTGGCGTCGGGCGCGTCCGGCACTTTGGTGACGCCGGCGCCCAGCGTCACGTTGGGACGCGCGCGCTTGAGCTTGTTTTCCTGCCAGCCGATGTCCGCGGACAGGCGGGTGTCGGCCGAACGCCAGTCCAGGCCCAGCGAGACCAGGCTGGTGCGCGAGTGTTCATCGTCGATGCCGGTGTCGCCGCTGCGCTGCGCGGCGTTCAAGCGGATGCCGGTGCTGTCGCCGGGACCGAAGCGGCGGGCGATGTCGGTAGACAACTGGAACTGCCCGCCGCTGGACACGCCGGTGGTAACGCGGGTCAGCGGTTCGTTCGGCGCGCGCTTGGGCACCAGGTTGATCACCCCGCCGATGCCGCCGCCGCCGGGCGAGGCGCCCGTCAGGAAGGTCGAAGCGCCGCGCAGGACTTCCACGCGCTCGAACAGCTCGGTGGCGATGTACTGGCGCGGCAGCAGGCTGTAGAGGCCGTTGTAGGCCACGTCGTCCGACCCCAGGATGAAGCCGCGGATGAAGTACGACTCCTGGAAGTTGCCGAAGCCGCGCGCCACGCGCACGCCGGAATCGTTCTGCAACACGTCGCCCACGCTGCGGGCCTGCCGATCCTGGATCAGTTCATTGGTGTAGCTGGTGATGCTGAACGGTGTGTCCATCACGTCTTGGGTGCCGAACAGGCCGATGCGGCCGCCGCGGGCGACCTGCCCGCCGGCAAAGGGTTCGGCCAGGCCGCCCGCCGAAGCGTCGGCGCTGGCCTCGACCTTGATGGCGTCCATGGAGACGACGGATCCGCTCTGATCAGAGCTGGACTGGGCTTGGACAACGGGGAGATAGCACGGCAGCGCGGCAGCCATGCAGGCAAGAGTTCGGATTTTCATGTCGGGAAGTTCGCAGGCAGATATCAAAATCCCGATGGGGTCACGCGCGCACTGGAGAACTACGGATGCGTCTGGAATGTGCCGGAAGGCCGGGGCCTTGCCGGGCCGGCTGCGCCAAAGGGGACTGGAATTGCTGAGCGCCCATTCTACGGCAAACGAAATCATTCTCATTTATGTTACTTTTTGTTTGAGAATGTCCGTTGCCGGGGCGCCACAGCTGTCGAGCGCTGCGCCCCCCCTTCCCGTCGGCTATCGGCCGGCCGCTCCCCCTGCGCGGGGATCGTAGTCGGACGCCGCCATGGCTTCCAACGGGTACAGCGGGCGCGCGCGCCGGCGGAACTCGAACAGCGACCAGTCGGAGCTGGTAACGCCCGGGCTGTCGCATTCGACCAGCGCCTGGGAGATCGGCACGAACACCGGGCGGCAATACATGCGCGACTTCACCAGCACGAAACGCGCGCGGGCCGGGTCCAGCCCCAGGCTTTGAAACACGCCCAGGTCCCAGGGCTCGTGGGTCTGTTCCGTCAGCACCAGCTGCGCGGCGCCTATGTCCAGCACCGCGCTGCGGCCCATGCAGGCCAGTTGCCCGGTGTAGGTCGGGCCGGTGATCACATATTCGCCGTTGCTCAGCGCGCGCACGGTGCCGCGCAGCGTGACGGGCTGGGCGCCGCGGCCGATCTCGTCGATGGCGCGCTTGTTGCCCACCGGCAGCTCCACCGTGGCGCCGACGCCCGCGCGGGTCAGTTCCGCGACGGCCTCCGGGTCGCAGTACAGTCCGGCCTGGATACCTTCCAGTCCGGACTCCAGCGCGGCCATCAACACGTCCAGGGTGTCGCAGGTGCCGCCGCTCATACAGTTGTCGCCATGGTCCAGCAGCAGCACGGGTTTGCTGGCGCCCTCGGCCAGCGCCTTGGCGCGCGCCAGCGACTCGGCCAGCGGCTCGCTGTCGTAGTAGAAGCCGTCGCGCTGTTCCCAGATCAGCGCGGCGACCTCTCCCGCCACGCGCTCCGCCTCGGCACGGTCGCCGTCGGCGACGGCCACCACGCTGACGCAGGGATACGGGATGTCGGCCAGGCCGAAGCCCGCCAGCACCGATACGCCCAGCGCGCCCGCGGCCTCGGCCTGCCGCGCCGCTTCGACGGCGGCGCGCATGGCCCCTTCGGCCGTGTTGCTGCGCAGGGAATGCGACACCAAGGGCAGGCGGCGCCACGCCATGACCGGCTTGCACTTGCCGTCGATGCCCGCGAACAGCAGCCTGCCGGCGTGCTCGCCGGTTTCGTACATGTCGATGTGGGGATAGGTCTTGAAGCTGACGATGACGTCGGCGTTGTCCATCATCTTCTGCGTGACGTTGCCATGCAGGTCCAGCGCCACCGCGACCGGCACGCCGGGCGCGGCGACGCGCAGCCGTTCGAGCAGGTCACCCTCGCCGTCGTCGGTGGTCTCCACCGCCATGGCGCCATGCAGGTCCAACAGGATGACATCGCAGTCCGGCGCAGCGGCCACGATGCGATCGCATAGTTCCGCATAGGCCTGGCCGTCAACACGGCCGCTCGGATAGGCGGTGGCCGAAACCGGCGTGACCAGCTCGGCGCCGCGCGCTTCGGCCAAGTCCATGAACGCCGACATCGCCGTGCGCTTGCCCTTGTTCTCTTCATAGGCTGCCGCATCGTAGGCCGGGCCGCCGTTGCCGAAGGCGGACAAGGGCGTGGGCACGGGCGAGAAGGTATTGGTCTCGTGGTTCAGACGCGCGATCAGCACCTTCATTGCACGCCCCCTTGCGCGAACTGGATACGGCCGCAGCAGCGCAGCATGGCGTGCAGCAGCACATTGCAGCCCGCCTCCAGGTGCTCGGGCTGCGCGTCCTCGATCTCGTTGTGGCTGATGCCGTCCTTGCAGGGAACGAAGATCATGGCGGTCGGTGCCACCCGCGCCATGTAGACGGCGTCATGGCCCGCGCCGCTGATCACGTCCAGCGAATCCAGGCCCAGCGTAGTCGCGCCATCGCGGATCGCCTGCACCAGCCGGGGCTCGAAGGGCTGCGGCGGGAAGTACACGACCTCTTTGCTTTCGACCTGGAAGCGGCCCGGCTCGGCCAGTTCTTGGCAGGCGCGCGCGAACGCCGCGGCCATGCTGTCCAGCGTGGCGTCGTCGGCCGCGCGCAGGTCCACGGTGAGCGCCACGCGGCCCGGGATCACATTGCGCGAATTCGGGTAGCCGTCGATGCAGCCCACCGTGCCGCGCCCGTGCGGCGCGTGCTCCAGCGCAATGCGGTTGACCTCCAGCACCAGCCTGGACGCGGTCAGCAAGGCGTCGCGGCGCAGTTCCATCGGCGTGGGCCCGGCATGCGCCTCCTGGCCGGTGATGACGACGTCGTACCAGCGCTGGCCCAGGGCGCCTTGCACCGCGCCGATGGTGATGCCGCGGTCCTCCAGGATGGGGCCTTGCTCGATGTGCGCCTCGAAGTAAGCGCCGACCGCCCCCGGCCGGGCCGGTTCGGGGCCAGCGTAGCCGATGGCGCGCAGCGCTTCGTCCACGCTGACGCCCTCGCGGTCCTGCGCCGCCAGGGCGTGCTCCAGCGTGAAGGCACCGGCATACACGCCCGAGCCCATCATCACGGGCACGAAGCGCGAGCCCTCCTCGTTGGTCCACACCACCACTTCCAACGGCGCCTCGGTGGCGATGCCGCGTTCGTGCAGGGTGCGCAGGACCTCGATGCCGGCGAGCACGCCGTAGTTGCCGTCGAATTTGCCGCCAGTGGGTTGGGTGTCGATATGGCTGCCGGTCATGACGGCGGGCAGGTCATCGCGCAGTCCGGCCCGGCGCATGAAGATATTGCCGATGGCGTCCACGCGCACGCTGCAGCCCAGCTCGCGGGCCCAGGCGCAGACCAGGTCGCGGCCCTGCCGGTCCAGGTCACTCAACGCCAGCCGGCACACGCCGCCCTTGTCGGTGGCGCCGATGCGGGCCAGCTCCATCAGCGAGTTCCAGAGCCGGCTGCCGTCGATGCGGATGCCGCTGACGGCCTCCAGTGTGTTCATTTCCATGGTGTTTCCTTGAATCCTAGCTTCCTGTTTCGCCTCGCGGACGGTCCCTACACGCCCACGCCCAGATAACGGTCCTTCACGTTCTCGTCCGCCATGAAGGCCTGGTTGCTGCCCTGGTAGACGATGGATCCCTGCTCGATGATGAAATGGCGGTCGGCCAGTTGGGTGCAGACCTCCAGGTTCTGCTCCACCAGCAGGATGGTGACGCCGGCCTGCTTGATGGATTTGATCTGCGCCACGATCTCCTCGACGATCACCGGTGCCAGGCCCTCGACCGGCTCGTCCAGCATCAGCACGCGCGGATGGTTCATCAGCGCGCGGCCGATGGCGAGCATCTGCTGTTCACCGCCGGACAGCTGGCCGCCGCCGTTCCTGCGCCGCTCCTTCAGGCGCGGAAAGATGCGGTAGATGTCTTCCAGCTGCCAGGGCGAATCGCGGCGCATGCCCAGCTTCAGGTTCTCCTCCACCGTCAGCAGCTTGAAGATGCCGCGGTGCTCGGGCACCAGGCAGATCCCCATGGACGCGATCTTGTGCGCCGGCAGCCCGGCGATGTCGCGCCCGCCATAGCGCACCGCGCCGCCCTTGGGCGCGATCACGCCGGCGATGGTCTTGAGCGTGGTCGATTTGCCCGCGCCATTGCGCCCGAGCAGCGTGATCACCTCGCCCTGCGGCAGCTCGAGCGACACGCCTTGCAGGATGTGGCTCTTGCCGTAATAGCTGTGTATGGCGTCGACATGCAGCATCATGCCCGGCCTCCCGTGATCATGTTGCCCAGGTACGCGGCGCGCACCCGCTCGTCGCTGCGGATCGCGTCAGGCGCGCCTTCGACCAGCACGCGGCCCTGCTGCATCACCGTGATCGTGTCGGAGATGTCCATCACGATGTTCATGTTGTGCTCGATCAGCACCACCGTGTGGTCGTCGCGCAGGCTGCGGATCAGCCGCTTCATTTCCTCCAGGTCGTCCACCCCCATGCCGGAAGTCGGTTCGTCCAGGAAAATCGCGCGCGGCTTGGCCGCCAGCGCCATGCCCACTTCCAGGCGCCGCTGCTGGCCGTGCGACAACGCGCCCGCCGCAATCCCGGCCAGCCGCGACAGGCCCAGCCGTTCCAGCGCCGCGTCGACGACCTCGCGTTGCGCCCGGGGGCCCGTGGGCGGATGCCAGCAATCGAAGGCGCCGGCGCGATGCGCGCCCTGCGCCGCCAGGCGCAGGTTCTCCTGCACAGACAGGTTGGCGAACAGGCTGGTGACCTGGAACGAGCGCGCGATGCCGCGCTGCACGCGCTGGAAGTCGGCTTCCTGCGTGACGTCCTGGCCGTCGAACACGATGCTGCCCTCGCTGGTGCGCAGCGTGCCCGTCAGGATATGGAATAGCGTGGTCTTGCCGGCGCCGTTCGGCCCGATCACCGAATGCACCGTGCGCGGCCGCACCTGCAGGTCGACCCCGTGCAGCGCCACGAACTTGCCGAAGCGCTTGACGATGCCGCTGGCTTTCAGCAGCGGCGTGGAATTTTCCTGGTTCATGCGCTGCCCTCCTTGGTGGCGGCCGGCTCCGCCCCGGCGGGCTGGCGGCGCAGCGCCAGCCAGATGCGTACTCCCAGCCCCCACAAGCCCTTCTGCATGAACAGGCTGACCGCGATCAGCAGGAAGCCCAGCAGCATCAGCCAGCGCGGCCACAAGGTGGAGAGCCAGTCGGCGAACAACACGTAGAACGCCGCGCCCAGCACCGAGGCGAACAGATTGCCGGTGCCGCCGATAACCGTCATGACCAGGATCATCTCGCTACTGTGGTATTCGATGCTGGACAGCGGCGCGATGCCGGTCATCATCGCCAGGAAGGCGCCGGCCAGCGCCGTGACGGCGCCGGAGATAGCGAAGGCCGACAACTTGAAGAGACGCACGTTGTAGCCGACCGCCATGGCGCGCGCCTCGTTGTCGCGGATCGCCAGCAAGGTGCGCCCGAACACCGAGTTGGTCACGCGCAGCAACAGCCAGAACACCACCAGGAAGCACACCGCCACGAAGGCATAGAACTGCCAGGGCGTAGCCAGCGGCATGAGTTCCATGCCGGCGACGGAGAATGCCGGACGCGGCACGTCCAGCAGGCCGTTGTCGCCCCCGGTCAAGTCGGGCAGGCTGTATGCCAGGAAGTAGAACATCTGCGCGAAGGCCAGCGTCAGCATCACGAAGTAAGTGCCGCGCTGGCGGATCGCGAACCAGCCCACCAGCGTGGCCCCCAATGCGCCCACCGCCATTGCGGCCAGCAGCGCCAGCGGCATGGGCAGGCCGGTGCGCGTCAGCAGGATGCCGACGGCATAGCTGCCCAGGCCGAAAAAGATGCCCTGGCCGAACGACAGCAGGCCGGTGAATCCCAGCAGCAGGTTGCAGCCGAGCACCGCCAGGGAATAGATCAGCACTTCCGTGGCCAGCGAACCCGACTGCATGCACAGCGGCAGCAGCAGAACCACGGCCAGCGCCAGCAGCAACTGGGCATGCGATTTCAAGCGCGTCATCATCCTCTCCCCATCAGGCCATGCGGACGCAGCAGCAGCACCGCCGCCATCGCCACATAGATCATCAGCCGCGCGCCTTCCGGCCACAACGTGCTCATCACGCTCTGCACCACGCCGATAAGCAGGCCGCCGACCAGCGCGCCGAAGAAGCTGCCCATGCCACCCACCACCACAATGACGAAGGCGATGCCCAGCGCCTCGATGCCCATAAAGGGCTCCACGCCGCGAATCGGCGCGGCCAGCACGCCGGCCAGGGCCGCGGTCGCCGCGCCCAGCGCGAACACCAGGCTGAACATGCGGAACACGTTGATGCCCAGCATGGACACCATCTCGGTCGATTCGCTGCCGGCGCGCACCGCGCTGCCCAGCCGCGTGCCTTCCAGCACATACCAGAGCAGCAGCGAGAAGACCGCGGTGAAGCCGATCACGAACAGGCGGTACTTGGGATAGATGAAGCTGCCCCACATGACCACGCCCTGCAGCGCGGACGGCGCGGCGACGTTGTCGCCTATCGGCCCCCAGATCACGATGACCAGTTCCTGCAGCACCAGCGCCAGGCCCACGGTGATCAGGATGTGGAACTCGTGCGCCTGCGCGTAGACGTGCCGCAGCAGCACTTTTTCAGTCACCCAGGCGAATGCCCCCACCAGCAGCGGCACGATGGCCAGCGCCAGCCAGAAGTTCAGGCCCCACTGGATGGCCTGGAAGCAGAAGTAGGCGCCCAGTAGATAAAACGCCCCGTGGGCGAAGTTCACGAAGCGCAACAGACCGAAGACGATGGACAGGCCGACTGCCAGAAGGAAGTACAGCATGCCTACCCCGATCCCATTGATGATCTGGAGGAGATAGACGTTCATTGAAATGCCCGATGGAGGAAACGAAAGGCCGCGGGGCGCGCGGCAACCACGGACGCAGCGCGCCCGCGGTCGCCCGCCTCAGGGGCGCGCTACAGCTTGCAGCCGGTTTCCGCGGGCGGCAGGAAAGAACGGCCGCTATGCACGATCTCGGCGTAGTCGTCCTTGTCCTTCATGTCCTTCTTGGCGCGGCCCTTGAGCAGGTAGTAGTTCTTCAGGACCTGGTGGTCTTCCTTGCGGATTTCCTCCTTGCCCGTCAGGCCTTCGTAGGCCATGCCCTCCATCACGGCGATGACCTTGGCCGGGTCGGCGCTGCCGGCTTTGACGATGGCGTCCAGCATGATGCGGGTGCAGATGTAGGAGCCCGCCAGGCTGTAGTTGGGATTGGCGCGCGTCTTGTCCCGGGACAGCTGCACCAGTTCCTTGTTCAGCGGCGAGTCGATGCCGTGCCAATACTGCGCGCCAAAATACACGCCTTCGCACAGGTCGGCGCCCAGACCTTCGAACTGTTCCAGGCCCGACGCCCAGGCCACCAGGATGGTGCAGTTCTGCTTCATGCCGAAGCTGACGGCCTGGCGCAGCGTGTCCGAGGACTGCGAACCGAAATTCAGGATCAGCAGCACGTCCGGCTTGGCGGCCATGGCGTTGGTGAGGTAACCGCTGAACTCCTTTTCGGTCAGCGAGTGGTAGCTGTTGCCCACATGCTCGATGCCCTTTTCCTTGAAGATCGCCTTGGCCGCGCCGAGCAGGCCGTCGCCGAACACGTATTGCGGCGTGATGGTGTACCAGCGTTTGGCGTTGGGCAGCTTTTCCAGCAAGGGGCGCACGGTCTGTTCGATGGCGCCGAAGGTGGGCACGGACCAGCGGAAGGTCGCACGATTGCAGTCCTTGCCGGTGATCTCATCCGCGCCCGCGGTGGTGATGAAGACGCCGCCGGCGCGCTCCACTTCCTTGCCCATGGCCAGCGCTTCCGAGGACAGGATGCCTCCGGCGAAGAACTTGACGCCCTTCTGTTGCGAGATTTCCTGCACCTTGCGCACCGCCGTGGCCGGCTTGCCCTCGGTATCCAGCACGGTGTAGGCCAACGGCCGGTCCAGCGCGCGGCCGTACTGCTCCAGCGCCAGTTTCATGCCCAGGTCAGCGTACTTGCCGTTGGCGGCAAAAGCGCCCGACATGGGCACCGGACACCCGAACTGGATGGCATCGGCTTGCGCCAACGCGGACCGGGCGGCCCATAGTGATCCGGGCACCGCGCCAAGCGCGGCCATTTTCAGCAGGTTGCGGCGATTCAAGATGGTTCTCCCTGGCTGCCGCTGGCGCTGCCGCGGCATATTGACGATGTCGGGCGCGCACCATGCGCGTCCCCATTCCGACTCTGTCTGCTCCGAGCTCCCGTGCCAGGGCCGCCGCCACGTGGGCGTACTCGCAAGTCCTGGCGCTTCGTGCCTATACTGCGATTACCATCCTATTTATCATGATAAATAGGATTATTATCATGATCAGTTTGGCGAGCCAGCTCTGTCAATAGCGGGCGCATCAGGTATAACCCGGGGTCCGCGCAATACCGCCACGGGGCCAGCCCCGCGCACACCACGCAGCAACGGAGGAACGCAATGGCGTTCAACAGTCATGACCTACAAGCCGCGGGCGCGTCGAGTCCGCCCAAGCGCAGCGACCTGGTCGCCGAAGAGATCAAGCGGCTGATCACGGCCAAGAATCTGTTGCCGGGCGACAAGCTGCCGCGCGAAAGCGAGCTGCAAAGCATGTTCTCGGTCAGCAAGAGCACCATGCGCGAAGCGCTCAAGTCGCTGGAGGTACAGGGTCTGGTGAAGGTCAGCACCGGCCCGGGCGGCGGCGGCACCGTGGTCGAGGTGCCGCTGGACCGCACCTTCCAGCTGATGCAGAACTATCTGTTCTTCAAGGAAGTGCGGATCGAGGACATCTACCAGGTGCGCAAGCTGCTGGAGCCCGAGCTGGCAGCCAGCGCCGTGCCCTTCCTGACCGAGGCGCATTTCGCCGCGCTCGAGGAGAACATCGCCTGCTGCGATCCGTCCGCCGAACATGTGGATGATCCGCTGGCCCAGCGCCAGGAAGAGATCAATTTCCACGACATCTTCGCCGCGGCCTGCCCCAATCCGTTCCTGCGGTTCAGCTGCGAGATGACCAACGAAATGATCCGGCAGCTGACCGTGTTCGACAACGAGATGCCGTTGTCCGAGCAGCAGCGCTTCGGCAGCGCCAATACCGGTTTCCACCGCCAGATCCTGGCGGCGGCGCGCCAGCGCGACGTCGAAAAGGTGCGCGACCTGATGAGCGAGCACATGCAGGACGCGATGCGCTCGGTCAAGCGCATGCACGGCAAGCTCGAGGGCCGGCTGATCCTGGACTCCGAGATGTCGCGGCGCAACGTCACGCGCAAGGCGCGGCGCGGTGGCAAGAAGGCCTGACGGCGCCGGCCCTCGGACGGCGCGAAACAGCCGGGTTCAGGCGCCCGGCCGTTGCCGCCTCAGTCCAGCTTGATGTGATTGGCCTCGATCACCGCGCCCCAGCGCTGGCGGTCTTCCTGCACATAGGCGTCGACGTCGGCCTGGCTGCGCGGCGCCTGGATCACCAGGCCCAATGGTTCGAAGCGGCCGCGGAACGCCGGATCCTTCAATACCTTGTCCAACGCCGCCTGCAGGCGCTGCGCCTCGGCTTGCGGCACGGCGCGCGGCACGGCCAGGCCGAACCAGGTCGCGGCGCGGAATCCCGGAAAGCCGCTTTCCGCCACGGTCGGCACCTCCGGCAGCACCGCCAGACGCTCCCCGGTGGTGACAGCCAGCGCCTTGATCTTGCGCTCCCGCACCAGCGGCAGCGACGTGCTGACCACATCCACCATGAGTTGCGTGTCGTTGCCCATCAGTGAGGTCAGCGCGGGCGCGCTGCCGTTGTACGGAATATGCGCCACGTCCATGCCGGTGCGTGATTTCAGCAGTTCGGTCGCCAACTGCAGCGGATTGCCGATGCCCACGGAGGCGTAGTTCAGCTTGCCAGGCTGCGCCTTGGCATAGGTGACGAATTCGGCCAACGAACCAGCCGGCACCTCGTTGTTGGCCACCACCACCAACGGCAATTCGGCCGCGATGCCGAGCACGCGGAAGTCGCGCGCGGCGTCATAGGCGATGCGCTGGTAGAGCATGGGATTGAGCACCATGCTGGCGTTGCTGGCGAGAAAAACCGTATAGCCGTCGGGCGCGGATCGCGCTACCTGGGTGGCGGCGATCATGGTGTTGGCGCCGGGCTTGTTCTCTACGACCACGGGTTGCCCGAGATCGCGCGACATGCCCTCCGCCAGCACCCGCGACAATTGGTCGGCGGATCCTCCTGGCGTGTAAGGCACGACCAGTTTGACCGGTTTGTCCGGAAATGCCGCCAGCGCGGCGGAGGGGCCGGCGAGCGCGAATATCGTTGCGGCCGCGATGCGACGCAGCCTGTGATTCAGTCTGTATGCCATGCTTGTCTCCCGAGCTATCGTGCTCTTGTTGTCGCGGCCGTGCGCCGCGCTCCGCTATACCTTGCGCTGCCTGCCCGCCCAGAATTCGGCGCGCAGCCTGCGCTTGGCGATCTTGCCGTTGTCGTCGCGCGGCAGTTCCGCGCGCAGTTGCAGTTCGCGCGGCACCTTGTAGCGCGCGAGCCGTTGCGCCAGCCATTGCGTCAGGGCCTCGGGCTCGGGCGAGGCGCCCGCCGCGGGCTGCACCAGCGCCATCAGCCGCTCTCCGTACTCATCGTCCGGCACGCCGAACACGGCGCAATCCGCCACGCCCGGATACTGCATCAACTGGTGCTCGATCTCGGCGGGATAGATGTTCACGCCGCCCGAGATCACCAGATCCGATTCGCGGTCGCACACGTACAGATAGCCGTCCGCATCCAGATAGCCGAGGTCGCCCAGGCCGATGAGCCCGTCCTTCTCGACCTCGGCGCGGGCCTGCGGGTTGTTGCGATAGGTGAAGTCCGCGTAGGCCGGCTGGCGCACGTGGATCCGCCCGATTTCGCCCGGTGCGCAGGGCGACCCGTCCTCGGCATAAATCCTGATCTGCGCGCCGCCGACGGGCCGGCCGGCGCTGCCGGGGCGGGCGAGCGCTTCGTGCGAATCGATGACCGTGACCATCCCGGCCTCGCTGGAGGCATAGGTTTCATGGATGACGGGGCCCAGCCATTCGATCATGGCGCGCTTGATTTCCGGCGCGCAGGGCGCGCCGGTCGAGGCCACGAAGCGCAGCGACGACAAGTCGTGCGCCGCGCGGGTGGCGGCATCCAGCTTCAACAGGCGCACGTACATGATGGGGACCAGGTAGACCGTATCGATGCGATGCGCCTCGATCAGGCGTAGAACCTCGACGGGGTCGAACCTGTCGGTCAGCACGAAGGTCTCGCAGACCCGCAAAGCCACCTGCGCGTACACGCTGGGCGCGCTGTGATAGATCGGTGCGGGCAGCAAGGCGCGGGAGCCTGGGCGCAGGCCGTAGGCCGCTTCCACCACCGCTTCGACCTGTTGCTGGTGGCGCGCCAGGTGCTCCAGCGGAAATGGCGCACGCACCACGCCCTTGGGCCGGCCGGTAGTGCCGGAGGTATAGGCCATGTGGCCGCGCGGCGCCACGCGCGGACCATCGTAGGGCGGCTGGCTGTCGCGCCACGCGTCGTAGTCCGCCTGCCCGGACTGCGCCGCGCCAGGGCCGGCCAGCAGCACAGGCAGACCGGCCGGCAGCGCATCGCGCAGCGGCTGCCACAGGTCGGCGTGGGCGATCAGCAGCCGGGCCCCGCTGTCTTCAATCAGGAACGCCACTTCGGCGGCAGTGAAATGCCAGTTGATCGGGCAGTAGTAGCAACCCAGCCGCTTGCAGGCCTGGATGATCTCCAGGTAAGGCAGGCCGTTGCGCAACAGCACGGCGATCACGTCGCCTTCCCGCACGCCCATCGCAGCCAGGCCGGCGGCGACCTGCTCGCCGCGCGCCGCCAGCGCGGCGCCTGACAGACGCTCGCCGCCCGCATGGATGGTGCTGTCGGTCATGAGGCCTCCGTGCTGCGCTGCGCCTTGTCCTGCGCGGTGCGCGCTTCGATCGCCTGACGCGCGGCAGCCCAGTCGGCGTCGCTCCATTCGGCGTACTGCTTGAAATAGGCGCCGTTGGCCAGATAGTCGCCGCCATCCAGCGCGATGGTCTGGCCGTTGATCCAGTCGTAGCCCGGACTCAGCAGGAAAGCGGCGAGTTCGCCTATGTCGTGCCCGGTGCCCAGACGCCGCATCGGATTCTGCTGCGTCTGGGTGTCGGCGCCCTGGTCCTTGGGCCGCAGGCGCGCGCTGGCGCCTTCGGTCGGAATCACGCCCGGCGCGATGGCGTTGAGGCGAATGCCGTGGCGGCCCCATTCGATGGCCAGCGACTTGGTCATGGCGTCTATGCCGGCCTTGGACATGGCCGAGGGCACCACGAAGGGCGAACCGGTCCAGACCCAGGTCACCACGATGGACAGCACCGCCCCACCCGTGCCTTGCGCAATCCAGCGCTTGCCCACGGCCTGGGTGGTGTAGAAGGTGCCGCGGAACACCGTGTCGGCGATGGCGTTGAAGCCGCGCGGCGAGAGCTTCTCGGTGGGGCTGATGAAGTTCCCCGCGGCGTTGTTGACCAGGCCGGTCAGCGCGCCATGCCCGGTCCAGATGGCTTCGACGGCGGCGTCCACCGCCTCGGCATCGCGGATATCCACCGCCTGGACGTGGACCTCCGCGCCGTACCGTTCGCGCAGGCCCGCGGCGGCTTCTTCCAGCACGGCGGCGCGGCGCCCCCACAGGTGCAGCGACGCGCCCAGCGCCGCCAGCCGCTCGGCCATGGCGTACCCCAGGCCGGTGCCGCCGCCCGTGACGAGGATGCGCTGGCCACGGAACAGGTCGGCGCGGAACATGGTTTGCGGGGCGATCCCGCCGGGCTGGTTTTGAGGCATGGCCTGGTCTCCTGTTTGGTGGAGGCCAGAATATCAATCAGCGCCGTGCCGCGACAATCCCGCAGTTTGCGTAAACTATGTTTCCTCACAGTCAACAATAGGACCGCGCATGCCCGCCCTGCCCGCGCTGGACCTCAATCTGATACAGCTGTTCGTCACCATCGTCGACGCCGGCACGCTGAGCGAAGCGGCGGTGCGCCACGGCGTGACCCGTTCACATGTCAGCCGCAATCTGCAGAAGCTGGAACGGGCCTTCGGCGCCCAGCTCATCCGGCGCAGCACCCGCAGGCTGGAACTGACGCAGCAAGGCTCGGTGCTGTATGAACACGGCGCGCGCATGGCGCGCGAGGTCGAATCCGCCCGCCACGCCCTGCAGAAGCTGGGCTCGGAACCGGCGGGCCATGTCCGGCTCAGCATTCCCACCGGGCTGGGGGAGCTGGACCAATTGCGCCCGCTGCTGGTGAGCTTCGCCCTGCGTCATCCGTCGCTGACCCTGCGCGTGCTGTTTTCCAACCGGGTGAGCGACCTGATTTCCTCGGAGATCGATGTGGCCTTGCGGGTGATGACCACCCCGCCGCAGGACTACGTGGCGCGCGCGCTGGGCGACGTCAAATGGGTGCTGTGCGCGGCGCCCCCCTATCTGGAACAGTTCGGCGCGCCGGCCCATCCGCGCGACCTTGCGCGCCTGCACTTCCTTGGCCCGCCCGATCCCAGGCCCCAGGTCACGCTGCGCCTGCGCCGCAAGGACCAGCTGCACGAGGCCAAGCTCGCGCCGCGGCTGCAGTCGGAATATTTCCCGTTCCTGGCCCAGGCCGCGCGCGCCGGCGCGGGCGTGGCGCTGCTGCCTGCCTATGTGGTGTACGCGGACATCGCGGCGGGACGCCTGACGCCCGTGCTCCCCGCCTACCAAGCCATGGGGCCGGGCGACAAGCTGTTCATCCTGACCACGCCCAATCCCTACCCCTCGACCGCGCAGCGCGCGGTGGTCGATTTCCTGCGCACGGAGCTGACCGCGCTGCTGCGCCATTTCCTGGCATAGCTACCGGGCGACCGCCATCGTTCCCGGCTCGCCGCGGCGCGCCGCAACATCCGCGTAGGACTTTCTTGATAAAAGAGGCTTGCGGCTCGCGCGCGCCTCGGCCAGAGTATCGGGTGAGGCCAAAAGCCGCGCCGCCCCTGATTGCAGTAGGGGAACTTTGACGGTCCGGCTAAGTCTTATATAAGATATAAGACATGCAGCCGCGCAGGCGTCAGTCTCACATAGAATGACAAATGCCCAAAAACGCCAGAAAATGCCGGCTTCAACCGGGCAAAACCACGGAGTCCATCATGCCGCACAACACCCTAGACACCCTCAAGAATTTCAAGATCGGCAATAAATCCTGTCAGTACTATTCGCTGCCGGCGCTGGGCAAGTCCCTCGGCATCGACGTGCAGCGGCTCCCGGTTTCGATCCGCATCGTGCTGGAATCCGTGCTGCGCAATTGCGACGGCAAGAAGGTGACCGAAGAGCACGTCAAGCAGCTGGCCAACTGGCAGGCCAATGCCCGCCGTGAAGACGAAATTCCGTTCGTGGTGGCCCGCGTGGTGCTGCAGGACTTCACCGGCGTGCCGCTGCTGGCCGACATCGCCGCCATGCGTTCGGTGGCCGACAAGATGGGCAAGAGCCCCAAGAGCATCGAGCCGCTGGTGCCGGTGGACCTGGTGGTGGACCACTCGGTCATGATCGACTACTTCGGCACCAAGAATGCGCTGGACCTGAACATGAAGCTGGAGTTCAAGCGCAACCAGGAACGCTACCAGTTCATGAAGTGGGGCATGCAGGCATTCGACACCTTCGGCGTCGTGCCTCCGGGCTTCGGCATCGTCCACCAGGTCAATCTGGAATACCTGGCGCGCGGCGTGCACCTGGACAAGCAGAACAACGTCTACTACCCCGACTCGCTGGTGGGCACCGACAGCCACACCACCATGATCAATGGCATCGGCGTGGTGGGCTGGGGCGTGGGCGGCATCGAGGCCGAGGCCGGCATGCTGGGCCAGCCTGTCTACTTCCTGACCCCCGACGTGGTCGGCGTGGAACTGAAGGGCAAGCTGCGCGGCGGCGTCACCGCCACCGACCTGGTGCTGACCATCACTGAAATGCTGCGCCGCGAGAAAGTGGTGGGCAAGTTCGTCGAATTCTGCGGCGAAGGCACCGCCAGCCTGTCCGTGGCCGAACGCGCCACCATCGGCAACATGGCGCCGGAATACGGCGCCACCATGGGCTTCTTCCCGGTCGACGAGCGCACCATCGACTACTTCCGCGGCACCGGCCGCACCGAAGACGAAATCGCCGCCTTCGAGGCCTACTTCAAGGCCCAGAAGATGTTCGGTGTGCCCAAGGCAAAGGACATCAATTTCACCAAGCTGCTGACGCTGGACCTGTCCACCGTCGCGCCGTCGCTGGCGGGCCCGAAGCGTCCGCAGGACCGCATCGAGATCGGCAACGTCAAGAACACCTTCATCGACCTGTACTCCAAGCCGGTCGCCGAGAACGGCTTCAACCAGCCGGCCGAGAAACTGGAACAGACGTTCACCACCAGCGCCGGCACCAAGGTCAAGAACGGCGACGTCCTGATCGCCGCCATCACGTCCTGCACCAACACGTCCAACCCCAGCGTGCTGCTGGCGGCCGGCTTGCTGGCCAAGAAGGCCGTGGAAGCCGGCATGACGGTGCCCAAGCACATCAAGACCTCGCTGGCCCCTGGCTCCCGCGTGGTCACTGAATACCTGACCAAGACGGGCCTTCTGCCCTACCTGGAAAAGCTCGGCTTCGACGTGGCCGCCTACGGCTGCACCACCTGCATCGGCAACGCCGGCGACCTGACCCCGGACCTGAACGAAGCCATCACCAGCAACGACCTGATCTGCTCGGCCGTGCTCTCGGGCAACCGCAACTTCGAGGCCCGCATCCATCCGAACATCAAGGCCAACTTCCTGGCCTCGCCGCCGCTGGTCGTGGCCTACGCCCTGGCCGGCACGGTCACGCGCGACCTGATGACCGAACCCGTGGGCCGCGGCAAGAACGGCGACGTCTGGCTGGGCGACATCTGGCCGACCACCGAGGAAGTCGAGTCGCTGCTGCAGTACGCCCTGGATCCCAAGGCCTTCGAAGCCAACTACGGCCAGGTCAAGAGCAATCCCGGCAAGCTCTGGGAGAACATCAAGGGCGTCACCGGCGATACCTACAACTGGCCTGATTCCACCTACATCGCCGAGCCGCCCTTCTTCGAGGGCTTCGGCATGACGCCGGGCGCGATGCCGGCGGTCAAGGGCGCGCGCGCGCTGGGCGTGTTCGGCGACTCGGTCACCACCGACCACATCTCGCCGGCCGGCTCCATCAAGGAAACCTCGCCCGCGGGCAAGTGGCTGAAGGAAAACGGCGTCATGAAGGCCGACTTCAACAGCTACGGCTCGCGCCGCGGCAACCACGAGATCATGATGCGCGGCACCTTCGCCAACGTGCGCATCAAGAACCTCATGATCCCGGCGCTGCCGGACGGCAGCCGCTTCGAAGGCGGCGACACCCTGTTCCAGCCCACCGGCGAGCAGATGTCCATCTATGACGCGGCCATGCAGTACGTCGGCGCCGGCACGCCCACCGTGGTGTTCGGCGGCGAAGAGTACGGCACCGGCTCGTCGCGCGACTGGGCCGCCAAGGGCACCCAGCTGCTGGGCGTGAAGGCCGTGATCACGCGCAGCTTCGAGCGCATCCACCGCAGCAACCTGGTCGGCATGGGCGTGCTGCCCCTGCAGTTCAAGGGCGCGGACAGCGTGCAGTCGCTGGGCATCACCGGCGAGGAAACCTATGACATCTCCGGCCTGGAAAACGGCATCAAGCCGATGCAGGACGTGACCTTGACGATCACCCGCAAGGACGGTTCCAAGCAAGATGTCACGGTGCTGCTGCGCATCGACACCCCGATCGAGGTGGACTACTACCAGCACGGCGGCATCCTGCCCTTCGTGCTGCGCCAACTGCTGGCGGCCTGATCCCTGCCTGATCAGCAAAACAATGCCCCGGCAACCGCGAGGTTGCCGGGGCATTTTCATTGCCTGCGCGCCGCGGCGGCCGCGCCCTGATCAGTCCGCGAACTCGTAGGCGTCCATTGCCAGCGCGCCGTAGGAGATCTCGTCGTTCAGGCGTCGAAAGCCCGCCCCGCCCGCACCCAGCGCCACGTACAGCGGCATCAGGTGGTCGTCGTGCGGATGGGCCTGCGCCGCGCCCGGCGCCTGCGCCTCCCAGTCCAGCAGCGCCGGCAGGTCGCGGCCGGCGAGCTTGTCGGCGTACCACTGCTGGAAGGCCGGCACATAGGGCAGCGCGGGCGCGTCCTGCGGCATGCGCACGTGGCGCAGGTTGTGCGTCAGCGAGCCCGAGCCGATGACCAGGATGTCCTCGTCCCGCAGCCGGGCCAGCGCGCGGCCGAGTTCCAATTGCCCGGCCGCGTCGCGGCCCATGTCCAGGGACAGTTGCACCACCGGCACGTCCGCTTCCGGATAGAGGTAGCGCAGCGGCACCCAGGCGCCATGGTCCAGCGGACGGCGCGGATCCAGGTCGGCGACGATGCCCGACTCGGCCAGCAAGCCCTGCACCCGCAGCGCCAGCTCAGGCGAGCCGGGAGCCGGGTACTGCAGCGTATAGAGCTCCTGCGGAAAACCGCCGAAATCGTGCCAGGCCACCTGGCGGTCGCGGGTGGACAATGCCAGGCCCTCGCCCATCCAGTGCGGCGACACCACCAGGATGCCTTTGGGCTTGCGGCCTTGCGCCGCGCTCCAGGCGGCTAGCGCGGGGCCGGTCTGGCCGGGTTCGACGGCGAGCATGGGGGATCCATGGGAAACGAAAAGCGTAGGCCAGCGCATCGCGGTGCCTCCTGATATTGAGTCGATGGAGCCATTTTCCGCCGTTTCATATCAGCAATAAACCACCTATTTCGACATTATCTATTGCTCTTTTGGCATCAATAAGTCCGCAACGCGATAACTACGAGCCCGGGCGGACCCGTCGCGCCGCGGTGCGCGCCGGGCGTTAAACTACGCAGTTGCACACTTACTGGACGCTCCCCGAAGTTATGGCCCGATCCCGCAGCCAATCCGCTCCCCGCCTTACCCGTGACGCCGCCAAACTGGTCGCGCTTGCCCAGGCGCTCAACCGCTCGGGCAGCCGCCTCGAAGACGTGTTCTGGGAGAACCAGCTTGGCGAAGCGATTCCAAAGCTGCTGAAGGCGGGGCAGGATGCCCCCCTGGAAGCGGCCCTGGACCACCTCGCCCAGGGTGACGTGGGCGCCTACGAGATCCTGATCGAACAGGCCGAAACCCTGTCCGAATCGATGAAGATCGAGAAAAATGGCGTCCGCCATGACATTTTGCTGGTCGTGGCGCCCATCGTCGCCTGGACCCGCTACGCCATCCCTACCGGTCCGATTTCGGCCAGCGCGCAACAAGCGCTGGTCGCTCAGCTGCACGGCCATGTCCTGTCCAGCAAGGCCCGCAGCACGCTGATGCCCATGCTGGTCAGCGTGGACCAGATGCCGCGCACCTTCTCCGAAACCTGGCAATGGCTGCAGCGCCTGGGCACGCAGGCGCTGGGCGCCGAAACCACCAAGCCCGCCCTGAATACCGAGACCGAGACGGCCAACATGCTGGCCGACACGCGCTACATCGTGGCGGCCGTCGCGGTACCCGAGGGCGAACCGATCTTCCGCTGGCAGGAACAGCTGGGCGAGGCCGAGGCCAGCCGCGATGCCTGCCAGGAGCAATGGGCGGCGCAGGCCCAGCCCACCCTGGCCAATCTGCTGCCCGGCTGCGGTTTCGAAGCCCTGCTGCCCGACGCCTATTACGTCAGCAACCGCGAAGCCGACCGCCGGGTGCGGCCGCTGTCGCTGCGCGCGGCAATCAGCTGGCTGGAAGGCGCGGTCAGCCTCGAAGCCTCCCAACTGCGGGCGGTAGTGGCCGGCTGCGGCGAAAGCCGCATCGACGAATACCGCATCAGCTTCACGGCGCGCAGCAGCAACGATGTCTACTACGGCTGCGTCTGGCCCCTGTATGGCCGCGAAGAAGACCAGCCGGCCGACGAAGGCCAGCCCGACGTGGTGGACGAAATCGCGGCGCTGCTGAAGGAATACGGCGTGACGGAAGTGCGCCGCATCCCCGGCGTGCTGCCGCCCGAGTACTGCGAAGACTGCGGCGCGCCCTACTTCCCCAATCCCCTGGGCGAACTGGTGCACGCCGAACTGCCCGAGGACGCGGAAGCCTCGCCGGCCAAGTTCCACTAGGCGGCAATGCAAGCGGACATCTTCTGCCGGGTCGTCGACAACTACGGCGACATCGGCGTCTGCTGGCGGCTGGCGCGCCGGCTGGCGCACGGCCGCGGCTGGGATGTGCGCCTGTGGGTCGACGACCTGGCCAGCTTCGCCCGCATCCAGCCCGGCATCATTGCCGGGCTGCCGCGCCAGCAACTGGCCGGCATCGACATCGTGCACTGGTCCGATACACCGGATCCGGCGCTCAGCGCCCGCGACGTGGTGATCGAGGCCTTCGCCTGCGATCCTCCCGCGGCGTTCCTGGACAGCATGCGTCGGGTGCATCCGGCCTGGATCAACCTGGAATACCTGAGCGCCGAGTCCTGGGTGGAAAGCTGCCACGGCCTGCCCTCGCAACGGCCGGACGGGCTGGTCAAGCACTTCTACTTTCCCGGTTTCACCGCCGCCACCGGCGGACTGCTGCGCGAACCCGGCCTATCGGCCGAACGGGACGCCCTGCAGGCATCGCCGCAGGATCAGGAGGCCTTCCTGCGGTCGCTGGGGGTGGGCCAAGACCTGCTGTTGCGCCGCCGCGACGGCGCACGCACGCTGTCCCTGTTTTGCTACCCCACCGCGCCGGTGGCGGCGCTGGCCGAAGCGCTGTCCGCCGACCCGCGCCCCAGCGTGCTGCTGGCGCCCGAGGGCGTGGCCCCCGGCCTGGAAGCTGCCTGCGCGGCGCCGGGCGCTCCGCTGATCGCCCGGCTGCCCTTCGTCGCGCAGCCGGATTTCGACCGGCTGCTGTGGTGCTGCGACCTGAACTTCGTGCGGGGCGAGGATTCCTTCGTCCGCGCCGCCTGGGCCGCGCGCCCGCTGGTCTGGCAGATCTATCCCCAGGATGAAAACGTGCACCTGGAAAAGCTCGAGGCCTGGCTGGCCCGCTATCCGGCCCCGGAAACCGCCCAGGCGCTGATCCGCGCCTGGAACCAGCCGGAAACCGGCGCAACCTCTGCGGCGCTGTCGGTCGCCCTGGCGCCAGCCGCCTGGGCGGACTGGGCCGCCGCCGCGCGGACCTGGGATGCGAGCCAGGCGGCGTTGCCGGATCTTGCCGAAAATCTGGCCGATTTTTGCGCAGACTTGGCCAAGAAACGTTAGAATAGAGAGTTTTCCGAGCGCCCTGTATTTGTCGGGCCTCTACTATGACGCCTCCCGGGGTGTGCACGAAGCCGCTGTCAGCGGCGGCTTTTTGCAAGCACGGCGAGTGCACCCATCACCCCCGGAGTTTTATCGATGAAAACCGCTCAGGAATTGCGAGTCGGCAACGTGGTCATGGTCGGCAAGGATCCCCTCGTGGTCCAGAAGGCCGAATACAACAAGTCTGGCCGCAACGCCGCTGTTGTGAAGCTGAAGTTCAAGAACCTGCTGACCGCCTCGGCCAGCGAATCGGTCTACAAGGCCGACGAAAAGTTCGAAGTCGTCCAGCTCGACCGCAAGGAGTGCACCTACTCCTACTTCGGCGACCCGATGTACGTCTTCATGGACGAAGAGTACAACCAGTACGAAATCGAAGCCGAAAGCATGGGCGACGCCCTGAACTACCTGGAAGAAGCGATGCCCGTGGAAGTGGTCTTCTACGACGGCCGCGCCATTTCGGTTGAACTGCCCACGACCATCGTGCGCGAAATCACCTACACCGAACCCGCCGTGCGTGGCGATACCTCGGGCAAGGTGACCAAGCCCGCCAAGATCAACACCGGCTACGAACTGAACGTGCCGCTGTTCTGCGCCATCGGCGACAGGATCGAAATCGACACCCGCACGAACGAATACCGCAGCCGCGTCAACAACTGATCCGGCAAGCAGGCAGAAAAAAAGCCAGACCTTCGGGTCTGGCTTTTTTATTGCCGCGGTGCGCACTGGCGCTACTGCAAGCGCTCGTCGTCCAGGAAGTCCGGCACGGCCATGACGTCGATGCCCTCGTCGGCCAGCGCCACGCGCTCCTCGGGCGTCGCCGTGCCGCGGATCGGGCGGTCATCGGCATCGCCTTCGTGGATGCGGCGCGCCTCTTCCGCGAAGCGCGGCCCCACGTTCTCGGTATTGCGCAACAGCGTGCGCACCTGGCGCATCACGGCCGCCTGCAAGGCCGCCATCTTGTCGGCGTCGGAGGCGTTGGCAGGCACGGCCGGCTGGGTTGCCGGCGCGTGCAGGTGGGCGACGTTCAAGCGCGGCGCGGACAGCCGCTTGGTGATGCTGGCGGAACCGCACACCGGACACGTGACGAGGCCGCGCGCCTGCTGCGCGTCGTAGTCTTCGTGCGAACTGAACCAGCCCTCGAAAATGTGGCTGTGCTCGCACTGGAGGTCGAAAACTTTAAGTGCCATGGCGTCTATATGGGGTGCAACTCCCAGAATACAAGAAAGCGCGCGCCTCGGGCTGCTAGTCCCTGGCATGCGCAATGCCTTTCCCGGCAGCCCAGGACAAAGCGGGCCCGCAGGCCCGCTTTTCCGGCTGCCCGAGGGCTTATTTGGCGCGGTTCTGCGCGGAGGGATTCCCCACCTGCGCCTGCTGCGCCTGCAAGGCGTCGATCTGGCGTTGCAGGTCGCGCAGTTGCTGGCGCACGTCCTTCTGCTGATCGGCCAGCGCCGTAGCTTCCTGGCGCGATTGCTCCTGGCGCGCAGCCACCTGCTCCTCCTGCTGCATGCGCAGCGTGCGGTCGGCCTGCAAGGTGCTCAGTTCGGCGCTGCGGCTGGCCAGCAGCTTCTCGGCATGCGCGTACTCGGCCTGCATCTTGATGCGCTTGATGTCCACCTCGGCCAGCTCGGCCGATTGGGCGACGAAGGCGCGGTAAGTCGCTTCGGCCTGCTTGTCCGACTTGGTCTTCACCACGCGCCAGAAATCCTTTTGCTGGAACAGGGCGACGTAATAGGTCAGGTCGTCCGGCTTGAACAGCAGGCTGGCGCCGTAGGTGCCGTTGTAGGCGGTGCGCAGCTCCGACACCTGGCGATTCTGGATCAGGCTTTGCAGCTCCGACATCGTGGAGGCCGGACGCGCGGCCGGCGGCGGTGCGGGGGGAGTCACGGGCGTGGATGCCGCCTGCGTGTCCTCGACCTGTTTAACCGTGGGCCTGGGCGCTTCGGATTGCGCGCTGGCGCAAGCGGCCAGGCCGGACAGGGCCGTGCCCAACAGCGCCATGCGGACGGCGCCACGGATAAATTGGACGTTCATGCCTTCCCCAAAAAAATCGTTGCGGAACTATAGCAATTTATTGCGGCCGGGACAGACGCGCTTACATGCGGTGAACCCGGAATTGTCGCCCCCTACGGGCCATTCCCTATTGCGTGTTCACACAGTCTCGGCGACGCCGTCGGCGGGTTCGCCCTGGCCTGCCCCCAGTTGCAGCTTGCGCATTTTTTCCCACAGCACCTTGCGGCTGATGCCCAGCGTGTGGGCGGTGTCCTGGCGGCGCCAGCCGTTGGCGTCCAGCGCCGCCAGCACGCGCTCGCGCTCCGCGCGTTCGGCATCGGTGAAGACGGCGGGCTCGGCCCGCGCGCCGGCCGCTGCGCCCACCACGCGCAGCGGTTCCGCCAGCTGGTCGAAAATGCGTTCGATGCGCGGCAGGTCCCAGGCCTGGAACTGCCGCCGCACGATGGCGACGCGCTCGGCGACGTTGGACAGCTCGCGCACGTTGCCCTCGTAGCGCGTGCGCGAGACACGGTCCAGCAGCCATTGCGGCGGCTCGCCGTCCACGCCCTGCCCCTGCAGCAAGGCGCGGAAGATCGCCGCCTTTTCTTCCGGCCCGCGCTGCTCCAGGTTGGGAATGCGCAGTTCGATGACCGCCAGCCGGTAGTACAGGTCGGCGCGGAACTCGTCCTGCCCCACCAGCACCCGCAAATCCTTGTTGGTGGCGGCGACCAGGCGGAAGTCCACCGGCACCTCCACGGTCGAGCCCAACCGCGTCACCGTGCTCTGTTCCAGGACGCGCAAGAGCTTGACCTGCTGGTAGAGCGGCAGATCGCCGATCTCGTCCAGAAACAGCGTGCCGCCGCTGGCCTGCTCGAAGTAGCCCTTGTGCGCGCCGATCGCTCCGGTGAAAGCGCCCTTGGCATGACCAAAGAAATGCGCCTCGAACAGGCCTTCGGGGATGGCGCCGCAGTTGACCGCCACAAAAGGTCCGCCGGACCAGGCGGCATGGTCGTGCAGCAGGCGGGCGATGCGCTCCTTGCCTACACCGGTCTCGCCATGGATCAGCACGTTGCTGCGGCAGTCGGCATACATTTCCGCCTCGGCCAGCAGGTCCTGCATGGTCGCGGACACGGCGACCAGCGGCTGCTCGCGGCGCGGCGCGGAACGCGTGAGCTGATTCAGCGTGCCCAGCAATTCATACAACAGCTTGCGCAGATCGGCCGTGGTGAAGGTCAGCGGCAGCGTGTAGGAGTATTCCGGCGGGTAGTAGCGCGGGTCGCGGCCGCGCGCTTCCGCGGCCACCCAGATGACAGGCAGGCCCTGCGCCGCCAGCCAATCGTAGCCGCTGAAGCGCTTGTCGCCCATCACGGAGACCGACACCAGGGCCACGGCCGGCCGCGCCAGGTCGCGCGGCGGCGGAAACGCGGTGCCGGCGTCCGCCCGCAGCAGCGACACGTCCATGCCCGCGAGGCAGCGCTCGGCGCGACTGGCAATGTCGGAAGTGCCCTCCCAGACGTACACGTCGAATTCTTCACGCGCGAAATTCTGGCTCATCGCTTGGACCATGCGGGAAGGAAAGGGATGGGGGTCAGGAGCTTCATCATCAGTACACCAGGCGAGGCTTGCCGCAATCCACGGAGATCAATGACACGTCGGTCTGGCCCACACTCAGGCCCAGCGCGTTGAGCAGCTGCTGCAGCGCCACGGACAGCGAACTCAGCAAGGGATCCAGCAACACCATGACGACCGACAGCACGCCACCCACCTGCCCGCTGCCATTCAAGGCCAGCGCGCCGACGGCGTTGACGCGGCACTGCCGGATCGCGTCCGGCACCAGCGCCAGGGCGCAGGTCACATCGCTAAGCGGGGCCAGCAAGAGCGAATTCAGGATGCCGCCGACCAGTTGCAGCGTGCCGCCCAGTACGCCGGTCAGGCCGCCCGTGCTCAGGCGCGTGCCGAGCTGGTCCATCGCGGTTTTGGACCATTGCATGTCATTGACGACCTTGGAGATGGTCTTGCCGGCGTTGTTCTTGTCGCCACCCACCAGCTGGGTCGCCAGCTCGCTGCGCTGCGTTTCGGTCAGCGGTGTGCCGGTGTTGAACAGGTCCCCCAGGATGCCGCCGATCAGCGCGTCCGTCAGGTTGGAGGCAAGCTTGGACAGGTCCAGGTTGGTGGCGTTGACGGTGGCGGTGGAGTTGGGCGATGGCGGCGCGGTGAGAGTTACCGGCACAGGCGCCGAGGAACTGAACACCGGCAGCGTGAACCGGGCGGAAAGCGGCAGTATGCCCAGCACGTCCAATACCTGATAGCGGTCGATGGCGCCGAACGCGCCGGGTTCGCAGCGGTTGGTGAGCGACTGGAAATTCGCGGATTTGGTGTCGGTCTTGGACTCCATGCCCGGGAAGCGCCCCACGCAAACGCTAGCCGCGGCCGACGTCACTTCAATCACCGCCTGATTCGCGGGCAGCGGCGCCTCGCAGAGCTTGCGCAGCGTACCCGTGGATTGCGCCACGTCGATGATGATGGGCAGGTCCACCTTGGTTTTCAGCGTGTTCGCCAACAAGGGCCCGAGCAGCGGTATGTTGCTGGTACTGACGCGCAGATACACGCGTATGCCGGCGCTGATCGCCTGCGCGCCCACGCCGCCCACGCCCACGGCAGGCGGCTCGACGATGCGCACCCCCGCCTCCAGGCCCAGCAGCGGCACGCTCAGCCCCAGATTGATCAGGTTGCTGCCGTTGGCGATGGCCAGGCCGGTTTCCAGGATGTTGAGCGCATTGACCTTGGCCTGCAAGGCGGCGCCGGGATCGCCGCCGACCACATCCAGATTCAGCACGCCGCCGTCTCCGAACAGTTTCACGGGCAGGTTCAGCGGCATCAGGTCCAACACCGTGTTGATGGCTCCGCTCAGCAGCCCGACATCGGCATTGACAGTTCTCTGCTTGTCGATGACGCTCAGCGTGGCGCGCAAGAGTTGACCCAGGGTCAGATTGCTTAGCGCCGTCAATTGCTCAGGCGTACCCACCCCGGCCGCCACCGACAACGGCAGGCCCAACGCTTCCAGCAGGCCGGCTGGCGTGATGCCGACATTGGCCAGGCCGGCGGCGTCCAGCACATCCAGTTGCGTGGGCGAGGCCCCCGCCGTAGCCAGCAGCTGTGACAGCAGACCGCCCCGCTCCAGGCGCAGCAGCCGCGATCCCACCGTGAAGGTCGCCACCGGCAGCGTGTTGGTAGCCACCGCCGCGACCGACGCCGTGACGCCGCCGACGCCGGGGATGAGATTCGCCAGTTGCTTGCGCACCGCAACCCGCACCGCGTTGTAGGCCTGCCCGCCGGCCGCGTCGAAGACGTGCATGCCGGACGGGTCGGAGCGCGCCGGATCCCATACCTTGCATTCCACCGTGAAATCGGTGGCAGTGAAGGTGTCCAGGATGTTCGGCACATTGGCCAGGGCGGAGGCTTTGCCCGCGGCGGCGGCCCGGGTGCAATCCGCGCTGGAGCCAAGGTTCAGAACCTGCACCGCCGACAGCGCCGCCAGGTCCGCGGCCTTCTGCATTTCGCGCTTCATGTAGTAGCCGTAGGCGAGCTGCAGCACGCCCAGCAACACCACTCCCACCAGCACCGCGAAGACGACGGCGACAGTCATGCTGCCGCGTTGCCGCGACGGCGAGGAAGGATGTGGACGGCCGGCCGACATGCTATTGCGACTCCGTTTCCGCAGGCGGCGGAGAAACAGGTTCCCTGGATTTACTGGACGTTGGGGATTTCCACATTCCGGTCGAACCACTCCGGAATCGGACGTTTGAAGCTTTCCAGATAGCGGTTCCAGGCCGCCGTGGAGACCGGCCCCAGCACAGGCAAGGCATTGCCGGCGCGGCGGCCGTCGGCCTGCGCCGCCAACAGGCCGCGCGTCACGTCGCCGAAGCCCTCCTGCGCCGCGGGTTCGGCGGCCGGCGCTTGCGGCAGCGGGGTCTGCACCTGCTGCACCACCGGCCGGTCGGGCATGGCGGCCGCAGGGGCCGATGCAGGCGCAGACGCTGGCGCCGTCGCGGGCGCGCTGCTCGCGGCGCCCGACATGCTGCCCGTCAGCGGCGCATTGGATTGCGCATGGCCGGCGGAAGGCGCCAGCGCCCCCAGGGCGCAGACCAGGATGAACAATCCGTGCTGGGTCGAATGAGACATGGCAGTCTTCCTCAAGACAGGGTTAGCGCACGATGGGGCCGTTGCCCAGCCCTTCCATCAAAGGGCTCATCATCGGCATGACCGTCTGCCCGCCGCTGGACACCCGGGTGGCCGGCGCGTAGGACGCGCCCGGCACCGGGGCCAGTTGGCCGCGGATCTCGGCGGCAAGACGCAGCACCTGGCCGCGCGCTTCATCGCTCAGTTGCGCCCGCTCCATCAGGCGCTGCGCCTTGAGCGGATCGCCCTCGACCAGCAGCAGCACCGCCAGGTTCGCCAGCACCTTGCCGCTTTCCGGCGTCAATTCAGCCGCCTGCCCCAGGGGCACGCGCGCGCCCGCCGGATCGCCCGCCCGCAAGCGCGCGTAGCCCAGATCGCCCAGGATCCGCGCGTCCATCGGCGCCAGCCTGGCCGCGCGCGAAAAGTAATCGGCCGCCTGATCGAACTGCCCGCGCGAACCGGCGATCAAGCCCAGGCCATGCCAGCCCTCGGCGGCCTGGTCGGTGGCGGTCAGCGCGCGGTAGGCCTGCTCGCTCTGCGCCGCCTGTCCGGTCTGGCGCAGCGCCTCGGCGCGCAGCACCGCCACCCGCGCGTCGTTGCCGTACTTCTGCTGATAGCCATCGATGTATGCGAGCGACGCGTAATAGCGCTCCTGGCGCTGCGCCTCGACGATCATGGACAGCATCATCTCCGGCTCCTTGGGCCGGCTCTTGCTTTGGGCCTCGTCTTCCTTCTGCCGCATCAACGCCTGTTCCTGCTGCTGTTGCTGGATCAGCTGCCAGGCGGATTCCGCGTTGTTGGTCTTGCATCCGCTCAAGCCCGCGCCCGCGACCAGCACCGTGGCCGCCAGCGCGCAACGCCATGCGCGCGACCTGCTTTCCGTTCCGCCGTTCATTACATCCCCCCCATGCGCGACAAGCCGCGCAACACCGCGATAAACCCCGCTCCGCCCGTCACGATCAACAGCGCGGGCAGCAACGTCACGATCATGACCCCGGTCATCTTGACCGTGGTCTTGCCCACCTTCTCCTTCAGTTCCAGGCGCCGCTTGTCCCGCAGACGTTCGCCGAAGCGGTTCAAGGGCTCCTGCACCGCGCCCCCGTGCTGGTCGACCTGCGCGATCAGGCGGCAGATGGCGGACAGATCGTCGTTATCGAAGCCCGCGGCCAGCCTGGCCAGCGATTGCTCGCGCGTGCGGCCGCGCACATAAAGTTCGGAGGCCAGGCGCAATTCGAACGCCAGTACCGGCAGCACCTGCCCGAACTCCTTGACCAGCACCTGCAGGCTCTGGTCGATCGACAGGCCCACGCCCTGCAACAGGCGCAGCAGGTCGATCAACAGGGGCAGTTCGTCGGCCGCCTGCCTGCGGCGGCGCGCCAGGCGCCGCTGCACGATCCACTTAGGCAGCATGTAGCCGATCGCGAAGCCGGCAAAGCCCGCGACCAAGGCGCCCATCGGCATATCGGGAAGATGCTTGCTCAAGTCCAGCGTGACCGCCACCACCGGCAGCAGGATCGCCAAGCCGAACCGGACCAGCACGAAACGCGAACGCGCGGTGCCTGGATTGGCATAGCCCGCCATGTCCACCAGTTTGCGGTCCTCGGAGGCGAGCAGCGCGTCGGCCAGCCGGCCCTCGCTGAGGCGTTTGCCGAAGGTGTCGGCCGCCCGCGCGGCCGCCGCCAGCCGGCCCTGCCCGCCTTCGCCGCGCAGGGCCGCCGAGGCCGCGCCGCCCTCGCGCGCGGCCAGCGCCTGATCCACCACCTGGCGGCTGCGGCCCTGGCTGCGCAGGCGCCGCGCCATACCCAGGCCCAGCACCACCAGGCCGGCAGCCACCAGCATCAGCGCCATCGCCAGCACGGTGGATGCGTTCCAGGATTGCAGGGTGTCCATGCGGCGCCTCCCTTCAAATGGCCTTGGCCATGCGATACAGCCAATAACAGCCGCCGATCTGCAGGCACACCGCCGTCAGCAGCATCCTGAAACCCTGCGGGTCTTGCCACAGGCCCATGAACAGATTGTTGTTCGCGACGATGATGAAACCCGCGATGCCCACGGGCAGCAAGGCCAGGATCCAGGCGGACAGCCGGACCTCGGCTGAACTCGCGGTCAATTCGTTGCGCGCCTGGGCGACGTCGCGCATGAAGGCCGCCATGCGTTCCAGCACCTGGTCGCTGCGGCCGCCGAAGCGCATGGCCAGCGACACCACCGCGGCGACCATATACAGTTCCTTCAACCCGTACAGACGCGACACGTGCGCCAGCGCCGCGTCCAGTTCCTTGGAACGGCTCAGGCTGGACGCCGTCTCGACCACCTCGCGCAAGGGTTCGTCGGTGGCGGCGGCGGCGGTCTGGAACGCCGCGGCCATGCTGTTGCCGATGGTGAGCAGGCGCACGATGTTGTCCAGGAACGCAGGCAGCTGCGAGACCATGCGCCGCTGGCGCTTGTCGGCCCGCAGCCACAGCAGGAAGTAGGCAAACACGGCCAGCAGCAACAAGGTCACTGCTCCCGACAGCGGCCCCAGCAAGACCCAGGCCAGCGCCGCGCCGGCGACGACAGGAAGCGCGATGCGCAAATACAGGCCGACGCTTTGCCGCAGGCCGGCCAGGCGCAGCAAGCGGTCCCAGCCGGAAAAGCCGCTGCGGAATCCGCGGGCATTCTCGGCAAAGGGCGCATCGGCGCTGGCCTCGTCGCGGCCTCGCCGCAGCTGGCTTTCCAGAAAGGCGGAGCTGGCCGCCCGGCGCGCGCTGCGGCCGGCATGACGCCACAGCAGCACCGCGCCGATGGCCAGCACCGCCGCCAGGGTCGCAAGCACCAGGGCTTCCAGCATCAGCGCCTCCTGCTCCAGAATCCGCCTCCCGCGCCATCGCGGTCGTCCGGCGGGTTGTCGTTGGCGCGCGCCTCGTTGCGCATTTTGGCCAGCTTGGGCGTATGGGGGTGGATGCCCAGCCAGGTCCAGCGGTCCTTCTCCTCGCCGTCCGGCGCCGCGTAGGATTCGTGCCGATAGAGCTCTTGCGTGGAGATCACGTTGTCGCCCATGCCGGTGATCTCAGTCACCGACAACACCCGGCGCTTGCCGTTGGACAGGCGGCCGATCTGCACGATGAAATCCAGCGCGCTGGCGATCTGCCGGCGCAGACTGTCCTCGCTGCCCTGGAACCCGGCGAAACCGGCCAGCATCTCGATGCGGTACAGGCATTCGCGCGGAGAGTTCGCGTGGATCGTCGCCATCGAACCTTCATGTCCGGTGTTCATGGCCTGCAGCATGTCCATGACCTCGGCGCCGCGCACTTCCCCCACCACCACCCGGTCCGGCCGCATCCGCAGGCTGTTGCGGATCAGCTCGCGGATGGTGACGGCGCCGCTGCCGTCGAAGCCGCCCTGGCGCGATTCCAACCGCACCACATGCGGATGGTTGAGCGACAGTTCGGCGGTGTCCTCCACCGTCACCACGCGTTCCGTTTCAGGGATGAAGAACGCCAGCGCGTTCAGCAGCGAAGTCTTGCCCGAGCTGGTGCCGCCGGACACCAGTATGTTGCAGCGGTTCTTCACCGCTTCATTCAGCAACCGGTAGATCTCTTCGTCGAAGCTGCCCAGGGTCAGCAGGTCGGCCGGCTTGAGCGGGTCCTGCCTGAACTTGCGGATCGACACCATGGGGCCGTCCACCGCCAGCGGCTCGATCACCACGTTCAGGCGGCCGCCGTCGGGCAGGCGCGCATCCACCATGGGACTGGATTCGTCCAGGCGGCGGCCAATGGGGGCCAGGATGCGGCGCACGATGCGCAGCACGTGCTGGTTGTCCGTGAAGCGCAGCGTCTCGCGGGCCAGCACGCCGCGGCGCGAAACGAAGACATTGTCGTAGCCGTTGATCAGGATGTCTTCCACGGCCGGGTCCGCCAGCAGGTCCTCCAGGGGTCCCAGGCCCGCCAGTTCCTTGGTCAGCGCCTCGGCGATGGCGCGCATCTCGCCTTCATTGATGGGCACCCGGCGCAGGCGCACGAAACTCGCGACCTCGATGTCCACGAACTCCTGGATCGCTGACCGGGCCCAGCGGCCGAACTCCGCGCCCAGCTCTTCGATGCGGGACAGCAGGTGCTCGTAGGCCGCCGTCTTCACTTCCTGGTAGCGGTCCGACGCCGAAAAGCCTTTGTCGCCGTCGCCGCCGAACTCTATCGTCGCTGTCATGATCATGTCGGATCCCGTAACCGTCCGTCTGTCTGTCCGTCAACCGACCACCATGCGGCGGTGCACGCCGGGCAGCCAGGTGGCCAGCCAGCCTGCCCGCCCGCCGGGCGTGTTCTCCTCGGCGCAGAGGCGTTCCGCCAGTGCCTGCACCGCGCGCACATAGACATCGCGTTCGGCCTCTTCATGCAACAGATGTCCGCGGTTCGTGCACACCATCAGAGGCAGCGTGCGGTCTGGCAGCGTGCCCACCAGTTCCAGCTGAAAGCGTTCGGCGATCTGCTGCGCGGTCATGCCGTAGCGCTCGTCATAGCGGTTGACGATCAGGCCCAGGCTGCGCCGGTCCACGTGCTGCTGCTCCAGTTCCTGCAGCAGGCCGGCCAGCGACACCAGCGCGCCCACGCTCTGGTCGGTCACGATCCAGTTGAGCTGCGAGGCGCGCGCCAGGCCCGACACGAATTCGGGATTGGTGAAGCCGCCCGAATCGGCCACCACAACCGAGAAATGCTGGCGCATGCGTTCGAACACCAGCAGCGAATCCGACTGCGACACGTCGCGCATCTGGCCCAGGTCGCGCGGCAGCGACAGCACGCTCAAGCCATTGGCCGTATGCGCCATGGCGGACCCCAGCAGGGTGGAATCGAGACGGCGCAGATTGCGCGCAGCCTCGGCGAAGTCGAAGTCGCCGCCGATGTTCAGGTAGAGCTGGCAGTCGCCGACAGGCCAGCCCAGGTCCATCAGCGCGACCCGGCTGGACAGGGGCAGCGGCTCGCCGGCAGGCTTGGGCGCCTTGGCTGCGGAGGCGGCGCGCTGGCCGTGCGCAAGCGTCAGGCGGTCCTGCACCAGGCCCGCCAGATGCACGGCCAGGGTGCTGGTGCCCACGCCGGGACGCGCGCCGAGCAGCACGACGCTGCGGCGCGTGCCGTCCATGCGGCCGCCGGACGGCCGGTCGAGCAGGCGCAGCACCACTTCCTTGATCTCCTGCGGCGCCACCGAGGGGTCGACGAAATCGCTGACGCCCGCCCGCAAGGCGGCGATCGCCCCCTCCGGCTGGCTCAGGAAGCCGACCGCCACGCGCGGCACCGTCGGCGCAATGCGCGCCAGCAAACGCGCCAGTTCGGCCGACCTGAACAGCTTGCCGGGCTCGTCGTCGCTCAGGGTGAAATCCAGGAACACCACCTGCGGCGCGATCTCCGTCAGGCGCCGCGCCAATTCTTCGATACGCGGCGCTTCCTGGGTCAGCATCCCCAGGTCGCCCAGAGCCTGTCCCAGCTGCGCGGCGACCGCGTTGCCTTGGGAGCAGAACAGGAACCGCGTGCCGTTTTGCAGGCCCACCCATTCGCTGGCATGTGTCTTCATATTGCTCACCGTGAAAAGCCCGGCATCTGCTGGCCGCCCATCGGGCCAGTCAGGTAATAGCCCCAAGCGTTGAATGCCGTATCCGTCTGTTCCTGCTTGGCTCCCGGCAGCGGCAGGGCCACGCCGCGCGCGATGGGGCGCACCAGGCGCGGGGTCACGACGATGACCAGCTCGGTGTCCTCCTGGGAGTAATCGACGCTGCGGAAGAAGGAGCCGATGATGGGCAGATCGCCCAGCATGGGCACCTTGTTGACCATGGCCTTGGTCTGGCGCGACACCAGGCCGCTGATCACGAAGCTTTCGCCATCGCCCAGTTCCACCGTGGTGTCGGCGCGGCGGGTGCGCAAGGCCGGGATGATGGTGCTGGTGTCCGCGCTGGTGTTGATGGCGATGCCGTTGGTGTAATCCAGCTCGCTGGCCTCGGGCGCCACCTTCAGCGAAATGCGGTCGCGCGACAGCACGGTGGGCGTCACGGTCAGGCCGATGCCGAAGGGCTTGAAGGTCACGTTGACCGTCCCCAGGCCGCCCGCCTGCGGAATCGGCAGCTCGCCGCCGGCCAGGAAACTGGCGCTCTGCCCCGTCAAGGCCACCAGGGTCGGCTCGGCCAGGACGCGCGCCATGCCGTTGGTCTGCAGCAGGCGCAGTCGCGCCGAGAAGTTGTTGGAGTCATAGAACAGCGAAAAACCGGACGCCAGCGCGCCGCCCAGGCTGGCGGGCATGGTGGAGCTGCCGCCGCTCCAGGGACCGTTGCTGGCCGTGAAGCTGATGCCGGCCGCCTTCATCACCGAACGCGACACTTCCACGACCTTCACCTCGACCTGCACCACGCCGCCGGTGCCCGCGGTCGACATGTCCACCACGTTCTTTTCCCCGCCCACGGCGGACGCCGCCATGGTGGCCGATGCGATCTGCCCCAGCTGCGACGCGGCATGGCCCGAGACGACGGCGTGGCCGTCGGCGATGTCGACGTTGGCGCCGCCGCCCAGGCCGCGGCTCGCCAGCGCGCCCTGCACGCTACCGCCGACGCGGACGTTCCATATCTGCGGCGCGGCGTTGTTGCCGGTCCAGATCTGCAATTGCGTGGTGCCGGGCTTCTTGCCATACAGCAGCACCGAGCCCGCGCGCTTGCCGGACGCGGGCAATACCTTCACGTCCGCCACGTCCGGATCGCCGATGGCGATGCGCGCGGGCGCGCCGCCATCCAGCATGAGACTCTGCTGTCCCTTAACGGCCATCGAGATGTCGCGGACCGGCGCGTTCGCGCCAGCCGCGGGCGCCGCGGTCTGTGCCAGGCTGAGCCCCCCCTGTGTCATCGCTGCCGCGGCCGACAGGAGGCAGATCATGGTGGTGCGCTGATGTTTCTTCATGTGCAGGACCTGATGATGGAAAGAGTCCGGCTGCGGCCAGCGCCTGGTCCGCCCGCAGCCCCGTTCAATAGCGCACGCGCTCGGATTTATCTCCTCGGATGATTTCCACGGTCCGGCCGCCGCCGGAACCCTGGGGCCGGCTCGCGGCGCGGGCGGCCGGCGCCAGCGCCGCGGACGTGGTGCCGTCCAGTTGCACCAGGCTCTCGCCGGCATACGCGCGGTTGGGGCCGGACAGCAGCGACTCGCGCTGCGCGGCCGTCAAGTCGGCGCGGACCGGCAACACCGTGCCGCGTCGGGCGAACAACTGCGCGTCCGGCATGCTGTCGTCGCCCACCGGACGCAGCGCCAACTGCAGGCGGCCCGCGCGGCTGGCCAACATCAATTCATTGACCCGATCAACCGGGACGGCCAGCACCGCGGTGCGCGCCGGCTGGCCCGGGCCGCCCTGCTGCAGGGCCGACTTTTCATCCGGCCCTTCCACCGACGCCTTGCCGTAAGCCAGCACGCGCACCTGGGACTGCAACAGACGGGCCTGGCCTACCGCCACTTCGGCGCTTTTTTCGATCATGAAGAACACGTCCACCATGTCGCCCGGGACAATGCGGTTGCCGCCGCCTATCACTTCGTCCACCGCAATGGCGACGGCGCGCTCGCCTGGCTTGAGCTGGCGTGCCAAGCCTTGCGTCAGCAGGCTGGGCAGGATCGGATCGCCCGCGGCGATGTCGACTTTCGTCACCGCGCCTTCCAGCGGCGCAAGGTCGGCAAAGCCGCCGGACAGCGCGACCTGCCACTGGGCCACTGTCAGCATGCTTGCGCTGTCGATGCGCGAACCCGCGGGAATCGGTCCCCGGGCCACCACCACCGGATGGAGCTTGAGCGGTTCCGCCGGCGCCGCCGCGACAGGCGCGGGCGCCACGCCGGGCGGAGGACTGGCCGGCGCCGAGGCCAAGCGCCAGGCCACGAAGGCCAGCACCAGGCCCGCCACCAGCAACATACCCGCGACGATCTTGCTCAGACTGCTCATGGCGCCCCCTGCGATATCTGCACAACGGCCTGCGATTGCAACCTGCCCGGGATCCAGTTCCGGTTCGCGCCCGGCAAGGCGGTGATCAGCCCGCGCACGGTCTCCAGCAGCGGCCAGGACTGGGTGTTGTAGGTCATGGCGACGGTGGCGCAATCGGCCGGCCTGCCGCCCGCCCCGGTCCAGGCGCAAGGCGCGCGCGTGGTGCTGCACAGCACCGCGGAACCGGCGGAAAAGGTGCCCATCGCCGCCACGCAGGCTGCGGCCGGGACATCGGCCTGGCCGTTGAACCGGGCATAGACCGCGGCGCGCGCGCCGTCGGCCGCGGCCGCCGCCAGTTGCTGCTGCATCCAGAACAGCGCGCCGAACCCGACCACGCCGCAGATGAAGAGCAACAGCAGGGTGAGCGTCAGCGAAAATTCGAGCGCCGCAATGCCGCGCTGGCGTTTGCGTGGCGCGTTGTTCCCGAGGCCGTGCGCATAGGCTCGCATCTCAGCCTCCCCCGCCCAGGGCATTGCCCAGATGCACGGTCGCGCGCGCGCTCAGCACGCTGGAGGCCGGCATCAGCGCCGCCTGCAACAGCGGCACCGACGGAATGAGCGGATGGGCGCCATACGCATAGGACACGTTGACTTCGATCTGGTCCTGCGCCAACGGCAAACCGCTGCAGGCGCCGCCGGCCGCGCTGCTCAGCGCGCCCGCACTGCCGCAGACCGCCACCTGCACCGGCGCCGCGGACAGGGTGCTGATCCACTCCGCCTGATACAACGCCGAATCGCGTCCGGCATTGGCCCGCGCGGTCAGCGACGCGGTACCGGCCTGCCACTGCAAGACCTTGCGCGCGCCGTCCTGCGCGGCCAACGTCACGGAATGCTGCGCGGCCACCACCAGGGAGTACGTCAGGATCCCGTAAAACACCAGGAAGAACACCACGAATACCAGGGCGAATTCCACGGAATAAGAACCGCGCTGAAGGCGGCCAGGCCCAGATAGGCGGCATACGGAATCTGGCGCGCGCGGTTGCTCAGCGCCCAGACCCGCGACACCGCCAGATACCCCAGTCCATGCAGGCCGGCCAATACGCTGGCCAACGCCAGCGTCACCATCAGCGGCGCGAAACCGAGCAAGAGCCCGAGCACGGCGATGGCCTTGATATCGCCCGCTCCCATCAGCCGCCTGCGCCATAGCGGCAGGAAGGGCACTGCAACCAGAAATCCGGCCAGCGCCATCAACCATCCCGACCAGCGCGGCGGATAGGCCCAGCCCGGCGCCAGCCAGGCCGCCAGCAGCCATAGCAATTGGCCCGCGAGTCCCGCGACGATCAGCCGGTTGGGGACGCGGCGATAGCGCAGATCGGCGTGGATCAGCGCCACAATCCAGCATGCAAACAACAGCCACCACAGCACTTCCCCTGGATACAAGGCAAGACCTTCAAGAAAACGACTTCAACGACGGGCGCGTCGGGACTGACGCGGACTCCTTCAATCAAGTGATGCCATGTTGCGGGTACGCGCCGCGGCGGCTAGCGGCACACTGCCGCCACGACGCGAATGGGTTCGCGGCTTAGCCGCCGCCTGCGGGAGGCGTGGTGCCGGTACCGGTCTTGGCGTTGTCCAGCTTGGTGCCCAGTTCCTCGAACATGCCTTTCAAGGACCCGGTAAATGCCCCCACCGCGACGATGAGGGCTACCGCCACCATTCCCGCGATCAGCCCGTACTCCAGGGCCGTGATGCCGTCTTCGTCATTCCAGAACTGCGCAAGTGTTGCTTTCATGTCGAGCTCCATGGGTCTCGATTGATGACCGGGGCCGGTCTTCAAGCAGCAGGGCCAGCCCCCTAAAGCCTGGAACCGCTCACGCGCCGCGCTTATTTCCGCGGCGCGCGTCCAGGGTCCAGCTAACCCGGCCCCGGCGTGGCTCCGGGCAATCTGTCCGTAGCCGCGGCTGGGGCCGATTCAATGATCGAGTCGATGCGCTGCGCCGTGCGCGCGCGAAAGCGTTCGGAGGCGCGCTGCAAATGCCAGCGCATGAGGAGCAAGGTGACAGCCGACAGCGCGAAGGCGATGTACGGCAGCATGGCCCCGCCGATATGCAGGCCGACGGCGTCATTCGTGGTCGTGCAGATGACCGCGCCTGCCGCCGCGCCGGTGTAATGCATGCCGCAGACCGCGACGGCCATCAAAATGGCCGCGCCGATGCGCTGGCGTTCATTCTGGGTATTGAAGGCGAGCCAGAGCGCGGCAGTGGCCGCGACGGCGGCGATCAGCACCGACAAAACCACCAGCGGCAGATTCCAGAGCAATACCGCCGGCATGCGCGCGGCGCTCATGCCCACATAATGCATGGAAGCGACGCCGAACCCCGCGGCGCAGCCCCCGACCAGGCAGCGCAGGAAAGTGAATCGGTCACGGCCGACATACCAGAATGCCCAACCGGAAAACCCGGCCGCAACCATGAAACTGAGTATCGTCAGGCCGACCTGGTAACCGACTTCAAAAGGCAGGTTTTGCGCCAGCATGCCGATGAAATGCATGCTCCAGATACCGACGCCGCCCATCGCCACCGCGCCGATGACGATATAGCCGATGCGGATTTCACCATCCTGGGTTTCCGCGCGGATACCCGCGGCGGCCAACAGGGCCACATACGACCCCAACGCCGCAATCAGGAACGAAAGCGCCACCAGACTGCCGTTGAAGGAGAGCGGAACGACATCGCCCGGGCTCATGTGCGCTCCCTGTGTGGCAAGCGGCTGCGGCTGCGCGCGGCCGGCAAGCTGTTGCAGTGCTTCTTGCGGTAATCCCCAGCCATCTTTGCCTCCGGGCGGGTCCACACATTTTGCGTATTTTTGATACGTATCTTTAGTTTATATATTGCCAAATCATACACATCAGGGTTTTCACTGAATTTCGCGATATTGCGACAGAAGATGTGTAACGGATGGACCTAAGTTTTCGAAAACATTAATAAAAATCGCCAAATCGCGCTTATCTTTGCCTGAAAATATATTACGCAACAAAAGAATATTCCGAAATAATGTAAATGCGGCGACTTCAGGGAGGCGGAATTTGAAATGAATTGTCATTCAGTCAGAAATACTGGCACCATATGCCCACCGCTAACTGCAACTTTGTCTTAACACTGTTGCCACCCTTTTCAATCCAATACTCGATCGGGTCCGGGTATCCGTTCAGAAGCGCCAGCGGAAATGAGAGACGAAAAAGGCAAGAGCAGCAGATCCCCGGCGAGTCCGCTTTGTCTCGCCCTCTTGTGCATGGTGGCAGCCGGCACTCAGGCCCGTGCCGAAGGTCCGCTACGCGGCAATCCGGTGGACGCCATGCCGCGCATTGAGCGCCCGCCCTCGGCGACGCAGCCTCCGCCCTACGTCCAGACCGCCACGCCGGAACAGCTGGCCTTGCAAGCTCGCCTGGCGCAGCGCATCGTGCCGCGCAATTTCGACGTCAGCGGCGTACGCGCCATCCCGTTCGAGGAAGTGTCCGGGCTGCTCACCCCATTGGCCGGCAAGGAAATCAGCCTGGGCGAGCTGGTTCAGGAAGTCGACAAGATTACCCAGCTCTACCGCGACAAAGGCTTTCCCCTGTCGTTCGCGCTGCTGCAGAACCAGACCTTCGCCAATGGCCTGGTGGTGGTGACGGTGGTCGAGGGCTACATCGCCAATGTGCGGATCGAAGGCGATATCGGCAATGCGCAGGACCGGCTGGAAGCGCTGGCCGCGCCCATGCAGGAGGAAAGGCCGCTCAAGCAGGCCACGCTGGAACGCCAACTGAACCTGATGCGTACCGTGCCAGGCGTCAAATTCACGCCCAGCCTGGATCTGCCCCGTCGCGCCGATGGCGCCACCGAACTGGTACTGGCTGCCAGCCGCCAGCCCGTCAGCCTGACCGGCGGCATCGCGGACCTGGGCACCGGCATGCAGCCAATTGTGAATCTCGCGACCAACAGCCTGACGCCCCTGGGCGAGCAAGTAAAGCTGACCGCCTCGATACCCTTCAATACCGATGACGTGAAGTACGTGTCGGGCGAAATCCGCGTGCCGATCGGCGCGGACGGCCTGGCCGTCAAGATCGATGGCTATCACTACGATGCGCGGCCCCAGGACGACGCCATCGAAATGTTGGGTTTCGAGCGCCGCGTGAAGAACGACCGCATCGGCGTCGGCGTGAGCTATCCGTTTCTGTTGAACAACACCCGCTCGCTGACGGGGACCCTGGGCGTCTACGCAGCCAATTCCAAGGACCGCTACGAGGCCCGCAACACCGACCGCTGGCTGCAACAGGATGCGCAGGTACGCGCGGCGACCGCCGAAATGCGCTACATCCAGGTGTCCGAGACCAAGGCCACCGACGTCACGCTGAGCGTGGCCAAGGGGTTTGACGCCGCGGGCGCAAAAAAGGACATCGCGACCAACTATGGCTACTCGGCCACCCCGCTGCTGGACCTGGATTTCACCCGCTACAACCTGAACGCCAGGCAGACCTTTGTGCTGCCTGCCCAGATCGGCCTGGTTTTCTCCGGCGCGGCGCAGTACTCCAGCAACATCCTGCCTTCTTCCGAGCAGGTCTCGTACGGCAGCTGGCGCTACGCCATGGGCTATCCGCAGGGCGAGCAAAGCGGCGACAAGGGCGTGGGCGTGTCGGCGGAAATCAATCGCCGCTTCGGCGTGGGCTGGGAGTACCTTTCCAGTGTCCAGCCTTACGCCCTGGTCGATTACGCGCGCACTTGGTACAACAACAAGGACCTGCAGATCCTGAATCAGCGGCACCTGTCCTCCGTGGCCCTGGGCTTGCGCTTTACCGACGACAAGTACTACCTGTTCGATTTCAACGTGGCCAAGCCGGTGGGCTCGGCCACGGTCAACGACAACCGGAACGTGCGCTTCAACGCCAACTATTCCCTGTTCTACGACGCCTTCTAGCCGCCCGGAGCGAGGCGGCCGGCAGACCGATGAACGCCCGTCGCGACGGGCGTTTTTTCTTGGGCGGCGCTGCCGGCGTTACGTAACGTCCGCCGTAACGTTACGTCGGATTGGCGGCTTTCCGTAACATTCGCAGGCTCCGTGCGATCGCAAAAATGAGGATTTTCCAGATTTAAGGAAAACCCTTATTTCCATACACATCCCATTGATAACAAAGCGATTTAATTCATCAGAAATTACGGAAAGTGCCGTTTTGCCGGCGGCCTGAAAAATCTTGGCATGGTTTATGCATGAGGAAGCGTATCGGGTTGTTTCTACGCCTGACTCTTCCAACCAAAGGAGCTCGCCATGCATACCCATTCCGACACGCGCCGCCTGCAACGCGTCCTGACCGCCACCATCCTGGCCACCGCACTCGTAAGCGCCCTGGCCGCCTGCGGCGGCGGTGGCGGCGGCAAGAAAACCGCCGGCCTGCCCGGGACCGACATTCCCACCAACCCTGGCGGCGGCGGCCTTGATCCTGGCGGCGGCCTCAACCCTGGTGGCGGCACCAACCCCGGCGGCGGCACCAACCCCGGCGGCGGTACCAACCCCGGTGGCGGCACCAACCCCGGCGGTGGCACCAACCCCGGTGGCGGGACCAACCCCGGTGGGGGCACCGACCCTGGCGGCGGCACCAATCCGCCGCGCGTGAGCGGCCTGCTGGAAACCACGCTGGGCAATACCGGCGCGGCGCTCGACAACACCCTGCCCCTGAACCTGGACACGACCTTGGCGGGCGTGGGCAAGGCGCTGGATCCCACGATCAAGCCGGTAGCCGACACCGTGGTCGGACTGACTCAGCAGATCGGCGCGACTACCGGTTTGGGACAACCCACCGACGGCGTCGTCAGGCAGGTAGGCGGCCTGGTCAGCGACCTGGGCACCAGCGTCAAAGGATCGGGACTGCCCGGGGGCCTGGGCGCGGGCGTGGGCGGCCTGGTGGACGGCCTGGGCAAGACCGTGGCCAGCACTGGCGGCCTGCTGAATGCGAACGCCAACAATCCGAATCCCCTGACGACCGTGCTGGGCAACGCCACCGGCGCGGTTGGCGCTTTGACGGGGGCACTGTCGGGCCAGGGCGGGCTGCTGCAGCCGATCACCCAGGTAGTCGGCGGCGTGACTGGCGGCGTACTCAGCGGTCCCAACACGCCGCTGCTCGAGCCTGCGCTCGGCAACGTCGGCAAGACGGTCGACAACGTGCTGCCGCTGGGCTTGCAGCCCGTGCTGGCCGGCGTGGGCGGCGCGCTGGATCCAACCGCCAGCCCATTGGGCGGCAAGGTCGTCGGCCTGACGCAGCAAGTCGGCGATACCACCAAGCTGGGCGCGCCGGTAGCCGGCCTGTTGAGCAGCCTGGGCGGCACAGTCACCAATCTGGGCGGCGCGTTGCCGGGTGGCACGCCGGGCTTGAACGGCGTGCTGCAAGGGCTGGGCGGCGCGGTCGCCAGCGCGGGCGGCCTGCTGCATGCCACGCCGGGCAACGCCAATCCCCTGGGTTCGACGCTGGCGAACGCGACGGGCGCCGTGGCCTCGCTCACCGGCGGCCTGGGCCTGGGCGGCGTGACGGGCGGCTTGACGGGCGGCGCCAACGGCACGGGCGGCCTGCTGGCCCCCGTGACGGGCCTGCTGGGCGGCGTGACGGGAGCGGTGGGCGGCGCGGCCGGCGGCGCCAATGGCGCGGGCGGCCTGCTGGCTCCGGTGACGGGCCTGCTCGGTGGCGTGACGGGAGCCGTGGGCGGCACGGCCGGCGGCGCGGCAGGAGGCGCTGCCGGCGGCGGATTGCTGGGCGGGCTGGTCGGCGGGTTGACGGGAGCTGGCGGCGCTGCGGCGGGTGCTGGCGCAGGCGCCACGGCTGGGACAAACGGCGGTGGCCTGTTGGGCGGGTTGGTGGGAGGCGTGAACGTCGCGGCCGGCGCCGGTGCGGGCGCGGGCGCAGGAGCCTCCGCCGGGGTACCCGCCGCTTCGGCGGGATCTGGCGGCACGACTGGCGGCGCCAACGGCGGCCTGCTCGGCGGACTGCTGGGTGGCGTGACGGGCAGCCTGACGGGCGGCGCGGCGGCGGGCGGATCGTCCGGCGGGACTGCCAACGGCGGCCTGCTGGGCGGACTGCTCGGCGGCCTGGCCGGGAAGAAGTGATCCATCGCAACCGCCAGGAATCCACATCATGCTGCAACAACAGACCTACTTTCACCACGAGCATGTGACCGGCATGGCTGAATCAACGGGAAGCAACCGGCGATCCGGCATGCTGGACGAGATCGTCCTGCTGCTGGGGCGGCAATTCGCCGCCTACAACGCGGCGTGCCAGTCGGCCCTGGCGGAAAAGCTGGGGATGCCCCCGGCGGACCTGAAGGCGCTGGAGTTGGTCATGGAGTTCGATGCCCTGCCCACCGGGCATCTGGCCCAGTTGCTGGGCGTCAGCTCCGGCGGCGCGACCGCCTTGATCAACCGGCTGGAGGCCGCCGGTTATGTCCAGCGCGGCCGCCACCCGCTGGACCGCCGGATGATCGTGATCCGGCCGGTCGAGGAGCAGTGCCAGGCGCTGGCCCAGAAACGGCAGTGGATCGCCGAGGCCATTGCCACCACCGCGCGCAGCTATGACACCGCGGAACTGGAAACGGTGCATGCCTTCCTGATGCGTTGCGGCCACGGCGTGAAGCGCGACACCCTGGCCTGGCTGGAGGCAGGCAGCGCGCATCAGGCCGGGTAGAAAAGCGGCGGGGACATCGCCCCCGCCGCTTCTTCAGCCGGATCAGGCCGCCTCGGGCGGCCCGAAGTGCAGGCGCGGCACGGCGGCCAGCAGCCTGCGCGTCATGTCCTCGCGCGGCTGGTGCAGCACCGCGTCGGCCGGTCCCAATTCGATGATGCGGCCTGCGTCCATGACGGCGATACGGTCCGCCAGATATTCGACCACGCCGAAATTGTGCGTGATGAACAGATAGGCGATGCCGAGCTCGTGCTGCAGCTCGCGCAGCAGGTCCAGGATCTGGGCCTGCACGGAAACGTCCAGCGCCGACGTGGGTTCATCGCAGATCAGCACTTTGGGTTCAACCGCCAGCGCCCGCGCGATCGCGATCCGCTGACGCTGGCCGCCGGAGAATTCGTGCGGATAGCGTGCCAGGGTATTGGACGGCAGGCCCACGCGCTCGATCAGCCGCGCGGCGTGGGCGCGGCGCGCCTCCTTGTCCATGCCGGCGCGCAGGGATGCCAATCCTTCGTCCAGGATGTCGCCCACCCGCATGCGCGGGTCGAGCGAGGCATACGGGTCCTGGAAGATGATCTGAATGTCCTGCCTCAGGCGCTGCAGCGTGCGCCGGTCCGCGGACAGCAATTCCTGCCCCTGCAGCATCGCCCGGCCCGACACGCGCGCGCCATCGATCAAGCGCAGCAGCGCCTTGCCCGTGGTGGTCTTGCCGCAGCCGGACTCGCCCAGCAGGGCCAGCGTTTCGCCCGCCTTCAGGGTAAAGGTCACACCGTCCACGGCCTTGACCCAGGACGCGATACGGCGCAAAGGCCCCTTACGCACGGGGTAATGGATCTTGAGGTCCTGCACGTCCAGCACCACGCCGGCATCGCTCGCCTTGGGGCTCCCGGCCAGCCGGGCGTCGTTTCGCGCCATGGCCTCGCGGCCGCTTTCGGTCAGCGGCGTGCCGCGCTTTTCAAACGTGGGAATCGCTTCGAACAGCTGCCGCGCATAGGGGTGCTTGGGCGCGCGGAAGAACTCCTCGGCGTCGGCGCTTTCAACGATCTCGCCGCCGCGCATCAGCGCCACGTGATGGGCGACGTTCTTCACCACCGCAAGGTCGTGCGTGATCAGCAGCACCGCCATGCCCATTTCCCGCTGGATGTCGGCCAGCAGGTCCAGCACCTGCGCCTGCACCGTGACGTCCAGCGCCGTGGTGGGCTCGTCCGCGATCAGCAGGACGGGTTCGGCCGCCAGCGCAATGGCGATCATGACGCGCTGCTTCTGCCCACCCGAGAACTGGAAGGGATAGTCGTCGATGCGCCGCTCGGGCTCGGGGATGCCTACCCGCCGCAGCCAGTCCACGGCGCGGGCGCGCGCCGCGGCGCCGCGCAGGGGCGTGTGGGCAATCAGGGTCTCGATGATCTGGTCGCCCACCCGCATGACCGGATTCAGACTGGTGGACGGCTCCTGGAAGATGATGCCGATGCGCCCGCCGCGCACGCCGCGCATGGCGCTTTCCGGCAGACGGTTCAGGTCTTCGCCGTCCAGGTCGATCTGCCCACCCACGATGCGTCCGGCGTCGGGCAGCAGGCGCAACAGCGCCAGCGCCGTCATGCTTTTGCCGCAACCCGATTCGCCGACCAGCGCGAAGGTCTCCCGCCTGGAGATCGCCAGATGCAAGCGCTTGACCGCATGCGTCATGCCGCTTTCACCGGCGATGTCCACGTACAGGCCATGCACGTCGAGCAAGGGAGCCTGGCTCATGGGGCATCTCCCGGACGGGACTGGCGCGTATCGGTGGCCAGCGCCGTGCGCGGCGCCCGGCCGAACAGGCCGAAGCGCGCCATGCGGCCCGGCTTGTAGCGCCGCGTGCGCGGATCGAAGGCGTCGCGCACCGCGTCGGCGAACAGGTTGGCCGCCAGCACCAGCGCCAGCATGAAGACGAATGCGGTCATCAGGTTCCACCAGATCATGGGGTCGCGGGACATTTCCAGCCGCGCGCCGTCGATCATGGAACCGAAGGAATTCATGCTGGGATCCACGCCTATGCCCAGATAGGACAGCACCGCCTCGTACAGGACCAGGCCGGAGAATTCCAGCACCACGGTGATCAGGACCAAGTGCGCCACGTTGGGCAGCAGATGGCGGGTCATGATGCGCCAGTGCGACACGCCGAAGGCCCGCGCCGCCTGCACGTATTCCAATTCGCGCAGCTTGAGGGTTTCGGCGCGCAGCAGTCGGCACAGCCCGGCCCAGCCGGTAAAGCCCAGGATCATGCAGAGCAGGAACAGCCGCAGGTCGGCGCGCGCGGCCGAGGTGTCGAACAGATCCGCGTTGTTGTCGATGTATACCTGCATCATCAGCGCGCAGGCGGCCACCAGCAACACGCCCGGAATCGACGTGATGGTGGTGTAGAGATACTGGATGCCGTCGTCGACCTTGCCCTTGAAGTAGCCGGCGGCGATGCCGAAGACGATGGCCGGCGGCAGCATCGCAATGGTGGTGAGGCTGCCGATGACCAGCGCCGTGCGGATGCTCTTGAGCGCCTGCCACAGGACGTCGTTGCCGATGCGGTCGGTGCCCAGCGCGTGATAGCCGCTGGACAGGCCGGCCAGGGCGCCCGCCGTCAGGCACAGCAGCGTGAAGGTGACGGCCATGGCGCGCCAGGGCACTTCCGAATACCCGCCCTGCGGATCCCCGGCGGCAACCCGGGCCGCTCGGCGCCTGGCCAAGCCGGCATACATCAATCCGACCACAATGGCGGACGCCGCCAGCCCGGCGGCCAGGCCCAGCGCGACCCGCTTGGCCACATCGCCCAGGTGATCGCGGTCGGGATCCTGCAGATGGACGCCCGCGCCCCGCAGCCGGGGAAAGTCGCGCACCGGCTTGTCGTTGACGAGCATGGTTTCCTTGGTGAACTGCCGTATTGCCAAGGGCTCGGAATAGGTTTTTTCCGGCGTGGTCAGCACGGAACCCGTGAGCAGGCCGTCCAGCGCCGAGCGCACCGCGGGCGCATAGGCCGGCGGCGCGTCGGCGGCGGCGCCCGGGGCCGGCAGCAGCAGCGGCCGGTAATGCACCGAGTCCAGCAGGCCTACCACCACGAAGGCGGCCAGAATCACGGCCGAACACATGGCCGGCGTGTCGCGGGCCACGCGCGCCCAGGTCGCGCGCAGGTTCGGGCTGCGGCGCACGTGCCAGACGTAGGCCAGCGCGCCCAGCACCATGAGCCACAGCGCGATATCGGTCCAGAGGAAGACGAACATGGGCATGGCGGCTACTCGAATCGGACGCGGGGGTCGGCCAGCGTGTAGGAAATGTCGGCCAGGATCAGCCCCACGATGTAGAGGGCGGCGCCCAGGAACACCATGGCGCGCACGATGGAGAAGTCCTGCGCGTTGATGGCGTCGATGGTGTAGCTGCCCAGGCCCGGAATGCCGAAGAAGGACTCCGCGATCAGGCTGCCCATGAACAGCAGCGGCAAGGCCGCCACCGTGCTGGTCAGGATGGGCAGCATGGCGTTGCGCAGCACATGCCGGAACAGCACGATGCGTTCGGCCAGCCCCTTGGAGCGCGCGGTGCGCACATAGTCCTTGCCGATCTCTTCCAGGAACAGGGTTCGGTAGAAGCGCGCTTCCGGCCCCAGCCGCGACACGATTGCGACCAGCACCGGCAGCGCCAGGAACTTGACCACGTCCAGCCCGCCCGAAAAGCCCGAGAACGGCACCAGCCGCAGCAGCTTGGCGAAGACCCACTGGCCGGCGATGATGTAGAACAGGCTGGATATGGACAGCAGCAGCACGCAGACCACCACGCCCCAGAAGTCGAGCCGGGTGGCGCGGAAATACACCAGCGTCAGCGAAAAAACGATGCTGACGAACAGCCCCAGGAAAAAGGTAGGCACTGCCAGGGCCAGGCTGGGCCCCATGCGCGTCTTGATTTCGCGGCCGATGTCGCGGCCGCCGTCGGACGCGCCGAAGTCCATGACCAGCAAGGGCACCGAGCGCTGGTAGAACACCGTGTCGGTCAGCTGGGCCGCGCCTTCCGCCTTGGCATTGAAGAACAGCGGCTTGTCATAGCCGCGCTCGGCCTTCCATTTTTCCACCGCGTCCTGGTTGACGCGCTGCCCGCCGATGGCGAGCCGCGCCATGTCGTCGGGCGTGTTCACGGCGAAGAACAGGACGAAGGTGAAAAGGTTCACGCCGATCAGGATCAGCACGCCGTACAGCAACCGGCGGATCACGTAGCCGATCATGATTGATGCTCCTTGCCCAGGGCCGGCGTGAATGCCGTCTGGCGTTCGCGCCGCTTCAGCGCCACATACGAAGGCCAGATGGCCAGCGCCAGCAACAGCGCGAACAGGCCGATCGGCCACCACCGCGGATAGTTCCACTCATCGATCTTCTGCTGCCTCAGGGCGGCATCGATTTTCATGTACTGAAGCGTGTTGCGGACCATCTGGGTCGGCTTGGCGTTGCCGACCCACTGCTGGTAGGCGCCGCCCGACATCGGGAAGTAGCCGAACATCCAGGGCGCATCGCGCTGCACGATGGCAATCATCCTGGCGATGAGCTGTGCCTTTTCGGGACCGTCGTCCAGGAACTTCATCTGCTCGAAGAGGCGGTCGAACTCGGGGCTGGCGTAGTTGGCCGCGTTCTCGCCGCCGCCCTTGGCCTTGGCATTGGGGCCGTAGAGCAGGAACAGGAAGTTCTCGGCGTCGGGATAATCGGCGTTCCAGCCCCACAGGAAGATCTGCGCCGACCCGCGCATCATCTTGTCCTGGAATCGGTTGTAATCGGTGGCGCGCACGTCCAGCTGCACGCCGATCTTGGCCAGCTGGCGCCGCATCCAGTCGAACTGGGGATTGGAACCGCCGCCCTGCATCGAGTCGTAATAGAGCACCAGCGGCGCGCCCGTCTTGGCATTGCGGCCGTCGGGGTAGCCGGCCTCGGCCAGCAGGCGGCGGGCCACGTCCACCGACTTGCGCACGGGCTTGCCGTCCACCAGGTCGTAGACCACGGGATTCACGCCTTCGGGCGGTTCGCGGTAGCCGAGCACGCCCGGCGGCACCGGGCCGTAAGCCACCGAGGCCTGGCTGTTCTCGAACACGGCGACGTACTCTTCCCAGTCGAACGCGATGCTGATGGCCTGGCGCAGCTTGCGATTCCTTTCTTCCTGTTCCGGCGTGTCGCCCTTGCCCACCACCGGGTCCAGCCAGTTGAAGCCCATGTACCAGTTGGCGGTCTCGACGGTCGTCGGCAGCTTGATGCCATGTTCGCTGTACAGGCGCGCCTTGTCCTGGCTGTCGCCCGCCGCGACCAGCATGGCCACGCCGTACTCGCCGCGCTCGATCTGCGGCACGTCGTAATAGCCCTGCAAGAACTTGCCGGTCAGCGGGATGGCTTCCTTTTCAACGCTGAATTCCGCGCGGTCGATGAAAGGCGTGGGCTTGCCGCAATCGGCCAGCAGGCCGGCGGCCGCGTCGCCGGGCTCGCCTTCGCAGGGATAGGGCTCGCCATGGAAATTGGGATTGCGGCCCAGCACGTGGCGGCGGTTCTGCAGCGACTCCACCAGCATGTACGGCCCTGTCCCCACCGGCCAGGTGTTGAACGACAGGTCGTGCGCCCCCATGCCCGGCTGGCTGTAGAAGCGGTCGGCTTCCCAAGGAATCGGCGCGGTGAAGGTCATGGCCAGCCAGTACTTGAACTGCGGATACTTGCCGTTGACGCGGATGCGCAGCGTGTGCGGATCCAGCGCCTGCACGCCCGTGAAGCCGTCGGCCTCGCGCAGGTCCAGCCAGGGCGGCGCGCCGGCCCCGCCCGGCATGTCGCGCCGCAGCGCCTGGTCGCGCTGGCGCAGCCGGTCCGCATATTCCTTCAGGCCGGCCACATGCTCGGTCATCAGGCTGGAAATCGGCGACACCACGCGCGGGCTGACCAGGCGCCGGAAGGCGTAGACGTAGTCGTCGGCCGTCAGTTCGCGCGAGCCGGTCCGCGGGAAGTCGGGAATGTAGAACTTGTCGTCCAGCTCGCCCGCGGCCAGCGGAAAGTAGTCGTAGCTGCCGTCGGTCTTGCGGGCGAAGGCCGGATGCGGCGCGTAGCGCGCGCCGGGCCGGATCTTGATGTCGTAGACGCTTTGCGCGATCTGCTCGCCCGGGGTGTCGGCAGGCAGGGTGTTGCCTTGCGCGTCCAGGTAGACGGGCGGGTCGATGGACGCCGCCGCGCGCGGCACCAGTTCGTAGGGTCGCTTCAGATAGTGGTAGCCGTACAGCGTCTCATAGATGTTGTACGTATAAGGGGTTTCGTCGCCGGAATAAGAGCTGGCCGGGTCCAGGTACTTCGGCGAACGCTTGACGAAGGCGGAAAACAGCGTGTTCTGGCTTTCGGCGCCGGACGGATACGGGCTGTTGATGGGGCTTTCTTGCGAGCAGCCCGCCAACGCCAGCGACAGCAGCATGGCCGCCGCCCAGAGCCGCTTCAATGCACGCATGGAAACCTTCCCTTCGAATCGTTGCGACAGAGGATAGCAAACACGGGCCGGGGCCCATACCCAGGCATCCCCCAGGGCCGCTGGCGCGCACGAGCGGCTGCGCGGCCCGGCCCCCGCGGCCTCAGCCGCACTGGCGCTGCCGCCAGCAGTCGTAGCGCCACTTCCAGGGTTGCATGGCGCCGGGCTGCGCCCACAGGCCGCGCCCGGCCGCCTTGGCCTGGCGCTGCAGGTCCGGCATGGCCTTGTCGCGCAGGTAGTCGCCCTGGCGCGCGGTGTAGGCCCAGGCGTAACCGGCCTCCACCTGCAGGCGGTTGGCCGAGCGCCCGTCATCCAGGATCAGGGCGCAGACTTCCCGGCCGTACTGGTCCTTCTCGTAGCATTGCGCGGTAAGCGTCTTGCCCGCGACCAAACCTGCCAGGTTCTTGCGCGCGGCCTCGGCATAGGGCTGCCCGGGCTGGTCGGACCCATGGCCCTCTTCGGGAGCGTCGATGCTGTCCATGCGGATGCGGTGCTGGCCGTCAGGCGCGCGCAGGGTCACGGTATCGCCGTCGGCCACGTTCACGATCATGCCCGTGAGCGTATAGCTGCCCTGCGGGATGCCGCCAGCCAGCGTTGCGCCCGGCCGGCTCGGGGCTGAAGAAGTCGGACGTTCGGCCCGGTCCTGCCCGTCCCGCCCCGAAGGCTGCAGCCAATTGACGATGGCGCCCGCCGCCGCAAGTATCAGGGCGACGATCAGGGCGGTCAGCTTGCTGCCGCCGCGAAAGTTAGGTTTGCCACGCACCGCCAGCGCTCCAGGTAGGAAAACGCAGGCAGTTTGCCATAAAGGCCCCGGCCCCGGCGGCCTGACCGGGGCGTCGGCGCTACAGCCAGCCCGACTTGCGGAAGCGCCAATACAGGACCGAACAGATCGAGATAATGACGCCCAGCGTGACCGGATAGCCCCAGGGCGATTTCAGTTCGGGCATGAATTCGAAGTTCATGCCGTAGATGCCGGCGATGGCCGTGGGCACCGCCAGGATGGCGGCCCAGGACGCCAGCTTGCGGGTGGTGTCGTTCTGCGCGGCCTGGCCTATCATCAGGCTGGCTTCAAAGGCGAAGGCGAGGGATTCGCGCAGCGAGTTGAACAGTTCGTCCACCCGCAGCACGCGGTCGGCGACTTCGCCGAAGTACGGACGGGCATGTTCGTCCACCGCCGACATCTCGACCCGCGCCAACCGGCGACAGATCTCGGCCAGCGGCGACACCACGGTGTGGATGCGCAGCAGGTCGCGGCGCTGGCGGTACAGCCTGCGGATGTCCGAGTCCTTGGCGCCGCGGATCAGCAGCTTCTGCTCGGCGCCCTCGACCACGGATTCGATCTTGCCGGCCGCCGCGACGTAGCGGTCCACCAGCCAGTCCAGCAGTTCCGAAGCCACATAGTCGCTGCCGCGCTTGAGCAGGTCGGGCGACGCTTCCAGCCGTTCACGCAAGGGGCTGTGGCCAGCGGTGGCGCCGCGCCGCACCGTGACCAGGAAGCCGTCGCCGATGAGGAACTGGGTCTCGCCGAAAATGGGACGCTCGGCCTCGACCTCCACCGTGATGGCGACGATCAGGATCATATTGCCGTAGTCGATGATCTTCGGCCGCCGGTGCGATTCCAGCATTTCTTCCTGGTTCTTGTCGCAGGCGCCGAGCTCGCTGGCGACCTTGGCCAGCATTTCGGGGCGCGGATTGCGCAGGCCGATCCACAGCATGCCGTGGTCCTGGCTGACGTACTGGGCGACTTCATCGATCGGGACCTCGCGGTCCCGCCGTCCGTTCACGTAGGCGATCGACGCGACGACTTCTCTCTTCGAGTCGTCGGCGGCATGTTCTTCAGTAGCCATAAACACCCTTTAGCAATGCGATCCCTGCCGGACAGCTTATATATCGGGCGATGATAGCCCAGCCTAGGAGAACAGGTTGCGCACCCGCTTGGCCACGTCCACGCTGGGCGCCTGCGGTTCCTTGGGCACGCCGCGCCCTTCGGGCAGGTCCGGCGGTTTGGGCAGGTGATCGAACAGCGGCAGCATCGCATTGGTGATGTAGCGCGTGCGCGATCCGTAGACGTGCCGGTCGCCCATGCCAGTCTGCTGGTGTACGTAGAAGCGCTGCGGCACGATCAGCTGCAGGCGTTCCTTGGCGCGCGTCATGGCCACATACAGCAGGCGGCGCTCTTCCTCGATTTCCTCGGCCGTGCCGGTGCTCATGTCGGACGGGATGCAGCCGTCGACCACGTTCAGGACGTAGACCGCCTTCCATTCCTGGCCCTTGGCGGAATGGATGGTGGACAGGATCATGTAGTCCTCGTCGCGATGCGGCGCACCGGATTCGTCGCTGGTCGCGTCCGGCGGGTCCAGCGTCAGCTCGGTCAGGAAGCGTTCGCGCGTGCCGTAGCCGGCGGCGATGCGCGCCAACTGGTCCAGGTCCGCGCGGCGCACGCGCGCATCGTCGTACAGGCGTTCCAGCTGCGCGCCATACCAGCGCAAGGCCAGGTCCACATCAGCAGGCCATTTGAGCGCGGGATCGCACAGCGCCGCGTACGTGTCGGCGAACGCGCCCCACTCGCCCTGCGCCGCCGCGCCCGGCTTGAACTCGCGCAAGGCGCGCAGGGGTTCGGCGGAGGCCGACATGGCGTCCATCAGCTTGCCGGCGGTGGCCGGGCCGATGCCGGGCAACAATTGCGCCACGCGAAAGCCCGCCATGCGGCCGCGCGGATTCTCCGCCCAGCGCAGCAGCGACAGCAGGTCCTTGACGTGCGCGGCCTCCAGGAAGCGCAGGCCGCCGAACTTCACGAAGGGGATGTTGCGGCGGGTCAGCTCCAGTTCCAGCGCGGCGCTGTGGCTGGCGGTGCGGAACAGCGCTGCCTGCGACTTGAGCGTGGCCCCGCCCTCGCGCTGCGCCAGCACCTGGTCGGCCACCCAGCGCGCCTGGCCGGCTTCGTCGCTGACCGTCACCAGTTCGGGCAACTGGGACGACTTGCGGTCGGTCCACAGGTCCTTGGCGTAGCGCTCCGTGGCCAGGCCGATGACGGCGTTGGACGCGTTCAGGATGGGCTGCGTGGAACGGTAGTTGCGGTCCAGCGTGATGACGCGCGCCGGCGTGGGGAACTGCCCCGGAAAGTCCAGGATATTGCGCACCGTGGCCGCGCGGAACGAATAAATGGATTGGGCATCGTCGCCCACCACCGTCAGGCCGCGGCCGTCGGGCTTCATGGCCATCAGGATGGCGGACTGCAGGCGGTTGGTGTCCTGGTACTCATCGACCAGCACATGGTCGAAGCGCGCCCCCACGTCGGCCGCGATGCCGGGATCGCCCATCATCTCGGCCCAGTAAAGCAGCAGGTCGTCGTAGTCCAGCACCTGCTGGTCCTGCTTGGCCGCGACGTAGGCGCGGAACAGGTTCTTGAGTTCGTCCTCCCATTGCGCGCACCAGGGGAACGCTGTCTTCAGCACGTCGGCCACTGGCGTCTGGCTGTTGACCACGCGCGAATAGATGGCCAGGCAGGTGCCTTTGAGCGGAAAGCGCGACTTGGTGGACGACAGCCCCAGCTCGTGACGCACCATGCCCATCAGGTCCTCGGCGTCGCCGCGGTCATGGATGGTGAAGGCTTCGGACAGCCCGATGCGTTGCGCGCAATCGCGCAGCAGGCGCGCGCCGATGGCATGGAAGGTGCCGGCCCAGGGCAGCGACGGCGCCTGCTGCGTGGCGCGCAGCTTCATCACCCGCTGCAGCACCGAGCCCACGCGCCGCTCCATTTCCAGCGCCGCGCGGCGCGAGAAGGTCAGGAGCAGCATGCGTTGCGGATCGGCGCCGTTGAGGATCAGGTGCGCCACCCGGTGGGCCAGCGTATTGGTCTTGCCCGAACCGGCGCCGGCGATCACCAGCAAGGGGCCGTCGTCGCCCGGCGCGCCGGCCACGCCGAATTCGGCGGCCTCGCGTTGGGCGGGATTGAGATCGGCCAGGGGATCGGGGCGCTCGGCGGACGGGGAGGACGTATCGGTTTGGTCGGACATGGGGCGGGGCCGCAGCATGGCAGCCGCTGAAAACGGCGAGCCCGGACATTGCCGGGCTTCGGATGAACACTGTATATTTATACAGAATTTTTCCGATAAAGTCTGATTTGCCCGTGCCATGCGCCTCTTGACCGGCACTGCCTCCTGGACCGACCCCACCCTGCTGGCCTGCGGCCGCTTCTACCCGCCGGAGGTCCGCAGCGCCGAAGCGCGGCTGCGCTTCTATGCCTCGCGCTTCCCCATGGCCGAGGTCGATTCCAGCTACTACGCCATGCCCACGGCCGAAAACGCCTATCTCTGGACACAGCGCACGCCTGAAGATTTCGTCTTCAATATCAAGGCCTTCCGGCTATTCACTGGCCATCAGACTCCACTTTCCTCACTACCGGCGGATATCCGCCGCGAGCTGCCGGACTGGCCCGAGCCCGTCATCTACCACGACCGGATGCCTGCGGATCTGCGCGACGAACTCTGGCGCCGCTACCAGCTTGCGCTGGAACCCTTGCGCATGGCGGACAAGCTGGGCGCGGTGCATTTCCAATTTCCGCCCTGGATCCGGCGCGACGCGCGCGGCCGGGCGCGGGTCGCCGACTGCGCGCGGCGCATGGAGGACCATCTGGTCTCGATGGAATTCCGCCACCGCAGCTGGTTCGAGTCGCCCTCGGCCACCGCGGACACGCTGGCCTTCGAGCGCGAACTGGGGGTGGCGCATACAGTGGTGGACAGCCCGCAAGGCTTTGAGAACACCGTGCCCGCGGTCTGGGAATGCACTCACCCGGAACTGACGCTGCTGCGCCTGCATGGGCGCAACACGGCCACCTGGAACGTGTCGGGCGCCGCGTCCTCGGGGCGCTTCCAATATGAATACTCGGAACAGGAACTGGCCGAACTGGCCGAGCGCTTCTCGCGGCTGGCGGCGCAAAGCGCGCAAGCGCACGCGGTCTTCAACACCAACTTTGAAGATCAGGGCATGCGCAACGCCGCGGCCTTCGCGGCGGCGCTAGCGCCCGCCTGACACCGCCAGCGCCGCAGGCGCGCGCGCCACTTCGTTCAGGCTTTCCAGCAACACTTCGAACTTGCGCGCGATATCGTGCTCGGGCACGCAGGCGTAGCCCAGCAACAGGCCCGGCCGGCGGCCCTCGTCGTTGACGTAATAGCGCGACAGCGCGCGCGTCAGCACGCCCTTGCCGCGCGCCACGTCCACCACGCGCAGGTCGTCCATGTCCTCGGGCAGCGTCAACACCAGGTGCAACCCCGCCATACTGGCGTCGCGGTGCAGCCAGTCGGGTCCCAGCCGCCGTTCGATCAGGTTGACCAGCATGGCGCGGCGGCGCCCGTACAGCATGCGCATGCGGCGGATGTGGGCGGCGTAGTGGCCTTCCGAGATGAACGTGGCCAGGGCCGCGTGCGTCATCAGATGCCCTTCGCGGTACAGCTCCGCGTGCGCCGCCTGGAACGCGGCGGTCAGGGTCTTGGGCAGCACCAGATAGCCCACGCGCAGGCCCGGGTACAGGGTCTTGCTGAAGGTGCCCATGTAGATCACGGGCGCGTCCGGTTCCAGCCCCAGCAGCGAGGCGATGGGCCGGCCGGAGAAGCGGAATTCGCTGTCGTAATCGTCCTCGATGATCCAGCTGCCGCTTTGCCGCGCCACCGCCAGCAGTTGGCGCCGGCGCGTCAGTGACATGACCGGCCCCAGCGGGTACTGGTGCGAAGGGGTGACGAAGATGAAGCGCGGCGGCGTGCCCACGGTCTCCGGCAGGCGCATGCCCTCCTCGTCCACCGGCAGGTGCACGGTATGCAGGCCATTGGCCTGCAGCACGGTGCGCGCGCCCCAGTAGCCCGGGTCCTCGACCCAGGCGGTCTCGCCGGCCTCGCCCAGGATGCGGGTGGTCAGGTCGATGGCCTGGTGCGAGCCCTCGGTGATGATGATCTGCTCGGGGTCGCAATCGATCGAGCGGGTCAGCGCCAGATGCTGCGCCAGCGCCTCGCGCAGGGCCGGCAGCCCGCCGCCGTAGGCGTAGGTCAGCAGGTCGGGCGAGGGATTGCGCCACAAGGCGCTGAAAATGCGGCCGAACTTCTTGTGCGGGAACTCGGTCAGGTCCGGCACGCCGGGCATGAAGGCGCCCCATTGGTAGGGCGAGGCCGAAACGCCGTCGACGATGGCGGCGCCGCGCGGCGACAGCGCTGGACGCGCTTGCGCCGGCGGCGGCTGGCTTTTGCGCCGGCCGCTGGCCAGGTAGGAATCCGGGACCGAGGCATTGACGAAGGTGCCGTTGCCCTGGCGGCTGCGGGTGTAGCCTTCGGCCAGCAGCTGGCTGTAGACGTGGACCACCGTGTTGCGGGCGATGCCGAGCTCGGCCGCCAGGTCGCGCGAGGCGGGCAGGCGCGAGTCCGCGGCAATGGCCCCATCCAGGATGGCTTCCCGGATGCCGCGGTACAGCCGCTTGTTCATGGGCTCGCTGGAGCCGTCCGCCAGCCGCAGCTGCAGCAAGTCACCGACGATGGACCGCAATTGGTTCTACCTGATTTATAAAAGTGGTTCCCACAAGTGGGGCCATCGTAGCATTAAATAAGGTTTTCCCGCCCATCATGCTCGCAGAGGCTGAGATGAAGAATCAGGACCTGAATACCCGCCGTTCCCTGGCCACGCCGCGCGGCGTCGGCGTCATGTGCGACTTCTACGCGGTGCGCGCCGAAAACGCCACCCTGTGGGACGCCAATGGCAAGGAATACATCGATTTCGCAGGCGGCATCGCCGTCCTGAACACGGGCCATCTGCACCCGAAGATCAAGGCCGCGGTCGCCGCGCAGCTGGACAACTTCACGCACACGGCCTACCAGATCGTGCCGTACGAAGGCTATGTCTCGCTGGCCGAGCGCATCAACCGCCTCGCCCCCATCGACGGCCTGAAGAAGAGCGCCTTCTTCACCACCGGCGTGGAAGCCGTCGAAAACGCCGTCAAGATCGCGCGTTCGGCCACCGGCCGCTCGGGCGTCATCGCCTTCTCGGGCTCGTTCCATGGCCGCACCATGCTGGGCATGGCGCTGACCGGCAAGGTCGCCCCGTACAAGCTGTCGTTCGGCCCGATGCCCGGCGACATCTATCACGTGCCCTTCCCCAACGCCACCCAGTCCATCAGCGTGGCGGACTCGCTCAAGGCGCTAGACCTGCTGTTCAAGTGCGATATCGATCCCAAGCGCGTTGCGGCCATCATCATCGAACCGGTGCAGGGTGAAGGCGGCTTCAACATCACCCCGCCCGAGCTGATGACGGCGCTGCGCAAGCTCTGCGACGAGCACGGCATCCTGCTGATCGCCGACGAAGTCCAGACCGGCTTCGGCCGCACCGGCAAGCTGTTCGCCATGGAGCACCACTCGGTCCAGGCCGACCTGATCACCATGGCCAAGAGCCTGGGCGGCGGCTTCCCGATATCGGGCGTGGTCGGCCGCGCCGACGTCATGGACGCGCCCGCCGCCGGCGGCCTGGGCGGCACCTACGCCGGCAACCCGCTGGCGGTCGCCGCGGCGCATGCCGTGCTGGACGTGATCGCCGAGGAAAAGCTGTGCGAACGCGCCGACGCCCTGGGCGACAAGCTGCGCGCGCATCTGGAAGGCCTGCGCGCCAAGGTTCCGGGCATCGCCGACGTGCGCGGCCTGGGTTCCATGGTCGCCCTGGAACTGAACGATCCCGCCACCGGCAAGCCGGACGCGGAAGCGGTCAAGCGCGTGCAAGCCCGCGCCATCGAAAAGGGTCTGATTTTGCTAAGCTGCGGTGTGTACGGCAACGTCCTGCGCTTCCTGTACCCCTTGACCATCCCCGACGCCCAGTTCGATCGCGCGCTGGCCATCCTGTCCGAGGCGCTCGCCGCCTGACGCACAGGGCCTGAACTTACCGGTATTCCGGCGGGCAGGCACAAGTTTTGCGGGCGTAGCGGGTTATCCGCCACGCCCGTAAACGTTTCCTGGCCCACCGCATCCCTTCAAGGAGACTGCAACAATGACCGCACTGACTCATCCCCTGGCGCGCCCCGACCTGCTGCGCGACGCCTGCTACATCGACGGCAAATGGGTAGCCGCCGGCAACGGCCCGTCCATCCCCGTGGACAATCCCTCCACCGGCAAGACCATCGTGTCCGTGCCCAAGCTGGGCCGCAAGGAAGCGGAACAGGCCATCGCCAGCGCCGAGGCCGCGCTGCCCGCCTGGAGCGCCAAGACCGGCAAGGAACGTGCCGCGATCCTGCTGAAGTGGGCCCAGCTCATGATGCAGAACCAGCAAGACCTGGCCGCCATCATGACCTCCGAGCAGGGCAAGCCCGTGACCGAGGCCGCCGGCGAAATCGCCTATGCCGCCTCGTTCCTGGAGTGGTTCGGCGAAGAAGCCAAGCGCATCGACGGCGACATCCTGCAAAGCCCCAAGGCCGGTCAGCGCCTGATGGCGCTCAAGCAGCCCATCGGCGTCACCGCCGCCATCACGCCGTGGAACTTCCCGGCCGCGATGATCACGCGCAAGGTCGGCCCGGCCCTGGCCGCCGGCTGCACCATGGTGGTCAAGCCCGCCCAACAGACCCCGCTGACCGCGTTGGCGCTGGCCGTGCTGGCTGAAGAAGCCGGCGTGCCCGCGGGCGTGTTCCACGTCATCACCGGCAGCTCGCGCGAAATCGGCGCAGCCCTGTGCGAAAGCGATGTGGTGCGCAAGCTGAGCTTCACCGGCTCCACCGAAGTCGGCCGCACGCTGATGGAACAATGCGCGCCCACCATCAAGAAGCTGTCGTTGGAACTGGGCGGCAACGCGCCCTTCATCGTGTTCGACGACGCCGACCTGGATCGCGCCATCGACGGCATCCTGGCCTCCAAGTACCGCAACGCCGGCCAGACCTGCGTCTGCGCCAACCGCATCTACGTGCAGGCCGGCGTCTATGAAGAGATCGCCAAGCGCCTGGTCGCCAAGGTCGAAGCCATGAAGGTCGGCGACGGCTTCGCCGACGGCGTGACCCAAGGTCCGCTGATCGACAGCAGCGCCGTGGAAAAGGTGCAGGAGCACATCGCCGACGCGACGTCGCACGGTGCCAAGGTAATCGCCGGCGGCAAGCCGCATGCGCTGGGCGGCACCTTCTTCGAACCGACCGTGGTGCGCGACGTGACCCAGTCCATGCGTTTCGCGACCGAGGAAACCTTCGGCCCGGTGGCCCCGCTGTTCCGCTTCGAAACGGAACAGGAAGTCATCGGCATGGCCAACGACACCATCTTCGGCCTGGCCGCCTACTTCTACACCCGCGACTACGCCCGCATCTGGCGCGTGTCCGAAGCGCTGGAGTACGGCATCGTCGGCATCAACACCGGCATCATCTCCAACGAAGTCGGCCCCTTCGGTGGCGTCAAGCAATCCGGCCTGGGCCGCGAAGGCTCCAAGTACGGCATCGAAGAGTATCTGGAGATCAAGTACCTCTGCGTCGACCTGGGCGCCTGAACGGCCCCTGAAGCGCGGCCCTCGCAGGCATCCGCCGGCGAGGGCCGCGCGCATTTCTTGCGCCGGTTTCCGGAAGTCCGATATGTTGCATCCCGACCCGCGTCCGGCGTGGTAGATTTGCGCGTTCCCCGAACGAACGAGCCCGTATGAGCAGAACCTTTACCCGCGAGGACACCCGCCGGCTTGCCGCCATCCTGGCCGAAACGGCGCAGACGGAAGTCATGCCGCGCTTTCGCAATCTGCCGGAAGGCGCGGTGCGCGGCAAAAGCTCCGCGCGGGATCTGGTCACCGATGCCGACGAAGCCGCCGAACGCCTGATCGCGGCGCGCCTGGCCAAGCTGCATCCGGGCGCCGTGCTGATCGGCGAGGAAGCCTCGGCGCGCAACCCTGCCCTGCTCAACATGCTGGTCGACGCCGACCTGGCGTTCCTGATCGACCCCATCGACGGCACCCGCAACTACGTGGCGGGCCTGCCGCTGTTCGGCATGATGATCGCCGCTTGCCATCGCGGCGACGTGATCGCAGGCGTCATCTACGACCCGGTCAGCCGCGACAGCGCGCTGGCCGTACGCGGCGAAGGCGCCTGGATGGAATATGAAAACGGCAGGCAAGTCCCGCTCGCGGTGGCCAGCCCCGCGCCTCCGGACGACATGGACGGCCTGATCTCGACCGGCGCCCTGCCCGAGCCGCTGCGCACGACCGTCAACAGCAATCTGTCGCGGCTGGGCAGCACCGCCTCGCTGCGCTGCGCCGCGCACGAGTACCGCATGCTGGCCGCGGGGCATTGCCATATCGCGCTGTACAACCAGTTGACCGCCTGGGATCACGCGGCCGGCTGGCTGCTGCACCGCGAGGCGGGCGGCTACGCCGCGCACTTTGACGGATCCCCCTACAAGCCCACGCACCGCACGGGCGGCCTGCTGTACGCGCCGGACGCCGGCAGTTGGCACGCGGCTCGAAAAGCGCTGATGGGGGACATGGCGGAAGCCAGCGAGACTTGACAGATCGCCCCCGGGAACGTTCAAAAACTCGGGGTTATCCCTAGGAATTATCCACAGTTCCTGTGGACAACCCTATGGAAAGGTCTGTAACAGCGGAAAAAAACCTTTTCAGGGCAAGCACTTGCTTAGACCGGTCAAAAACCGGCCGGCCGCGGGCCGCCTTACAGCGCGTCCAGGGCCTCGGCGCAAGGCAGTTCCACCTTGAGGGTCAGCATGCTGTCGGCGCGGGTGCGCCCCAGGTTGATGGCCGCTATCGGCATGCCGTTGCGCGAGGCCGCCGACACGAAGCGGTAGCCCGAATACACCATCAATGAAGAACCCACCACCAGCACCGCGTCGGCGTTCATGAGGCCGGCGTTGGCGCGGTCCACCCGCTCGCGCGGCACGGTTTCTCCAAAGAACACCACGTCGGGTTTGACCACGCCGCTGCAGCGCGGACAGGGCGGCACCTTGAAGCGCGCAAAATCTTCGCCTTCCAGATCGGCGTCGCCGTCGGGCGCGTCCGTGGCATCCAGCAGCATCCAGTCCGGATTGCCGTCCTGCAGCGCCTCCTGCCAGGCCTGGCGGCCGCCGCGCCAATCGCAGGCCATGCAGCGCACCTCGTCGAGCCGGCCGTGCAGGTCCACGACCTCGCGGCTGCCGGCGGCCTCGTGCAGGCCATCGACGTTCTGCGTCACCAGCACCGAGACGCGGCCGCGCGATTCCAGCCGCGCCAGCGCCCGGTGCGAGGTATTGGGCTGCACGTGGCCAAAGCGGCGCCAGCCCACCATGCTGCGCGCCCAGTAGCGCGCCCGCGCCAGTTCGCCGCCCATGAAGGTCTGCAGCGTCATGGGCGGCTTGCGCTTCCATTCGCCTTCGGTGTCGCGGTAGTCGGGGATGCCGGAGTCGGTGCTGACGCCCGCTCCCGTCAGCACGAACAGCCGCGGATGGCGGTCGACGAAGCCGCGCAGCGCGGCCAGATCAGAGACTCGTGTGTCCATCCAGGCTCCTCAGTGCCGGCCACTACAAATGGCGGCCACCGCAACATGGCGGCCACCGCAAAAATGGCGGCCACCGCAAAACGGCGGCCGCCGCAAATGTCACTCAGCCGCCCAGGCCGCAGTCGGGCATGTCGCTGACCAGGCTGGCCTGGGTCACGTTGCTGCCGGGCGGCACGCTGCGGGTCAGCCAGACGTTGCCGCCGATGGTCGAGCCCTTGCCGATGGTGACGCGGCCGAGAATCGTCGCGCCAGCGTAGATCACCACGTCGTCCTCGATCAAGGGGTGGCGCGCCAGGCCCTTCTTGAGTTCGCCGTTTTCGCCGGGCGGGAAGCGCTTGGCGCCCAGGGTGACCATTTGATAGAGGCGCACGCGGTCGCCGATGATGGCGGTCTCGCCGATCACGACGCCGGTGCCGTGGTCGATGAAGAAGCTGCGGCCGATGGTGGCGCCCGGGTGGATGTCGATGCCCGTGTCCGCATGCGCGATCTCCGCCACGATGCGCGCCAGCATCGGCGCGCCCAGGCGGTACAGCACGTTGGCCAGGCGGTGATGGATCATCGCCGCCACGCCCGGATAGCACAGCAGCACTTCGTCCACGTTGTGCGCGGCCGGGTCGCCCTGGTAGGCGGCGGTCACGTCCAGGTCCAGCGCGGCGCGCACGCGCGGCAACTCAGCGCCGAACTGCCGCACGATCTCGATGGCGCGTTGGCGCGTATCCGCGGGTTCCGCCTGTTCGGGCCGGCCCACGTATTGCAGCTCAAGACAGACCTGGTGCAGCAACGCGTCCAGCGCCGCGCCGATGGTATGCCCGACATAGAAGTCCTCGACCTCCTCGCGCAGGTCGATCGGACCCAGGCGCATCGGGAACAGGGCGCCACAGAGGTTCTTGACGATCTGGCGCAGGCTTTCCTGCGACGGAAACTCGCGCAGGCCGGCGTCTTCGCGCAGGCGGCCGCGCGGACCGCGCCAGGCCACGCGCGCCTGGTGCAGGCCGGACACGATGCTGTCCAGGTTCCAGTGGGCCGGCGCGTTGTAGGTCGGCCCGCTCATGACCGCGGCTCCTGCTGGGAGCCAGTAGACGGATTGAATTCAAACATGGGTGCGCCTCGTTGACGGTGCATGGCCGCGGCGGCTTGGCCGCCGGGCAATGCTGCTTCGCAATATTTCCGTCAACTGTAACCGCTCGCGCCGGTTTCGCGGAATCCATCCGACACGGCGCAGGGGTTATGTCCCCACGTCCTGATCGTAGCCTTGAGGATTGCCCTGCTGCCAGCGCCAGCCGTCCGCGCACATCGCATCCACGCCATGCGTGCTGCGCCAGCCGAGCAAGCTGGCCGCCAATGCGGGATCGGCCCACATGCGCTCGATATCGCCGGGACGACGGGCTTGCGCGCGCACGGGAATCCGGCAGCCGTTGACCCGCTCGAACGCATGCACCAGCTCCAGCACGCTGGTGCCCTGCCCCGTACCCAGGTTGACCGCCACGAACCCGGCATGGCTCTCCGAGTATGCGAGCGCCTGCACATGCCCTTGCGCCAGGTCCATGACGTGCAGATAGTCGCGCACGCCGGTGCCGTCAGCCGTGTCGTAGTCGTCGCCGAACACCCGCAGGTAGGGCTGGCGCCCCACCGCCACCTGGGTGATGAAGGGAAACAGATTGTTCGGAATGTCGCGCGGGCTTTCGCCGATCTGCCCGCTGTGGTGCGCGCCGATGGGATTGAAGTAGCGCAGCGTGACGGCGCTGAAAGCCGGGTCGGCCCTGCAGACGTCGCGCAGCACCTCTTCCACCATCAGCTTGGTGCGGCCATAGGGATTGGTCGGCGCCAGCGGGTGCGCTTCGGTGAACGGCAGGTACTGCGGCTCGCCATAGACCGTGGCCGATGAACTGAAGACCATGCGCGTCACGCCCGCCTCGCGCATGGCGCGCAGCAGCGCCACCGAACCGCCCACATTGTTGTCGTAGTACTTGAGCGGATCGGCGACCGACTCGCCCACCGCCTTGCTGCCGGCCAGGTGCAGCACCGCCCCCACCGGCGCGCCTCGCGCCGCCGATCCGGCCAGCACCGACTCGACCAGGCCGGGGCTGCGGATATCCCCTTCCACCAGCGGGATCTCCACGCCGCACAGTCGCTCGACGCGGCGCACAGCCTCGCGGCTGCCGTTGCTGAAGTCATCCAGCACCAGCGGCCGCTGGCCGGCCGCCAGCATCGCCACCAAGGTGTGCGTGCCGATGTAACCGGCGCCGCCGGTCACCAATACATGCAGGTCCGGCATGGCCCGGCCTCCTTCACAGATGCGCCGCCACGCCCGGCACCCAGGCATGGCGCGGCCGCGGCGCCTGGGCATGGCTGCGGTAGCGATCGATCCAGTACGAGGTGGACGCGTCGTGGCCCCAGTCCACCACGCCGGCCGACACCGGCACCGCCAGCTCGCGCTCGATGCCGGTGGCCAGGCGCTTGCCCAGTTCCACGCCCCATTGGTCAAAGGGGTTGATGCCCCAGACCACGCTCTGCACGAACACCTTGTGCTCGTACAAGGCCAGCAGCGCGCCCAGCCCGCGCGGATCCAGCTGGCGCAGCACGATCAGGGTGGAAGGCCGTCCGCCCGGATGGACCATGTGCTGCGCCAGGCTCAGAGCCCGTTCCTGGTCGTCGATGTGCGCCACGTCCATCAGCGCCTGCTCCAGGCACTTGCCGCGCAGCAGCGCCTGGCGCTGCGCCAGGCAGTTGGCCAGCAGCATGCGGTGCGCGTCCGGACTGTCCGCATGGCCTTGCAGGCTGGCGATGAAGTCCACCGGCGCGCCGTCCTCGCTCTGATGCAGCCACTGGAAAAAAGTGTGCTGGCCGTCGGTACCCGGCATGCCCCAGATAATGGGCGCGGTCGGCACGCCCACCGCCGCGCCGTCGCCCGCGACCCGCTTGCCCAGTGACTCCATTTCCAGCTGCTGCAGATAGGTCACCAGATGCAGCAGCCGCGCGCTGTAGGCCGCGATGTTGAGGGAGTTGTGTCCCAGCACGCTGCAGTTGACCAGCCCCGCCAGCGCCAGCTGGATCGGCGCGTTCGAGGCGAACGGCGCCTGCTGGAAATGCTGGTCCATGGCCTCGGCGCCCGCCCGCATGCCGATCAGCACGTCCGCGCCGACCGTCAGCGCGATCGACAGGCCGGCAACCGACCAGACCGAATAGCGCCCGCCGACCCAGTCGCACATCTTGAAGATCTGGCTGGACGGCACGCCCAGCGCCCGCGCCGCCGACACATTGGCGGTGACCGCGGCCAGATGCTCCGACGCATCCGCCACGCCGCCCTGCTTGAGCCAGGCGATGGCGGCGCGCGCATTGTGCAGCGTCTCGGCGGTGGTGAAGGACTTGGACGACACCACCACCAGGCAGCGGCGCGGATCCAGTCCGGCTACCGCGTCATGGAACGCGTGGCCGTCAATGTTGGACACGAAGCGGATCTGGCGGCGCTGCGCCGCGCCGCCGAATGCCTGCACCGCCAGGCGCGGCCCCCAATCGCTGCCGCCGATGCCTATGTGCAGCACGGTATTGAAGTCGGCCGTCTGGTCGACGCGGCGCACGAAGTCGGTCATGCGCGCATGCTCGCAAACGGAGTCCGCGTCCTGTCCGTCGGGTTGTTCGCGCGTGCGTCCGGCGCGCAGCGCCGTGTGCCATGCCGGCTTGCCCTCGGTCCAGTTGACCGCCTCGCCCGCGAACAGCGCCTGGCGCGCCTCCGCCACGCCGCGCGCCTGCAGCAGCGCCATGGCCGCGGCTTCCAGCGCGGGCGCCTGCCGCTGCATGCTCAAGTCCACGCACAGACCGGCCGCCTCGATGACCTTCAGCGCCGCGCCATCCAGTTCCGCGCTGCGCGCGGCTTGCGCGAACGCCTGCCACTCAGGGCTGTCCGCCAGGCCGGAATTCGCCCTTAGCGCCTCAACCGCATACTTGGCCTTTCCCATCGCGTGATGCTCCTTAAAACGGTAAACGAACATGAGGGGCAATGCGCCGGAACGCGTTGCGGAAATCCTCCTCGATACGGGCCAGTGCGGCCACGGTGTCCCCTTCAAAACGCAATACCACCGTCGGCGTGGTGTTGGACGGACGCGCCAGGCCGAAGCCGTCGGCGTAGTCCACCCGGATGCCGTCCAGATCGTTGATGGACTGCGCGCCGGGAAACTGCCCCTGCGCGCGCAGCGCCGCCACCAGATCGAACTGCTCGCCTTCGGCGGTTTCCAGCTTGATTTCGGGAGTCGCGCAGGACTGCGGCAGGCTTTCCAGCAGGGCCGAGGGATCGGGCGCCCCGGACAGGATCTCCAGCAGCCGGGCAGCCGCGTAGATGCCGTCGTCAAAGCCGTACCAGCGTTCCTTGAAAAAGATGTGGCCGCTCATCTCGCCGGCCAGCATCGCGCCGGTCTCGCGCATCTTGGCCTTGATCAGCGAATGCCCGGTCTTGCACATGGTGGCCTTGCCGCCAGCCTCCGTGATCGCGCGCGCCACATGGCGGCTGCACTTCACGTCGTACAGGATCTCGGCGCCCGGGTTGCGCGCCAACACATCGCGCGCCAGCAGGATCAGCAGACGATCCGGCCAGATGATCTGCCCCGTTTTGGTCACCACGCCGAGGCGGTCGCCGTCGCCGTCGAACGCCAGGCCGACCTCGCAGTCGGAATAGCGCAGGCAATAGATCAGGTCCTGCAGGTTCTGCGGATCGGCGGGGTCCGGATGATGGCCCGGGAACGAGCCGTCGACCTCGCAGAACAGTTCGACCACTTCGCAGCCCAGGGCGCGGAACAGCGCCGGCGCCGCCGCGCCGGCCACGCCGTTGCCGCAATCGATGGCGATCTTCATCGGGCGCGCCATGCGGATGTCGCCCATCAGGCGCGCCGTATAGCACGGCATGATCTGCATCTGCGTGCGCCCGCCCGAAGCGCTGGCCGATTCGATCGGCAGGCGCATCGCGTCGCGCAGCGCGGTGATGCCCTCGCCGTACAACGACGCGCCGTCGAGCACGATCTTGAAGCCGTTGTGGGCAGGCGGATTGTGGCTGCCCGTGACCGCGATGCCCGCGCCCGTGTCCATCAGGCGGGTCGCGAAATACACCATCGGCGTGGTCGCCATGCCGATGTCGATGACGTGCATGCCCGCCGAGCGCAGGCCCGCCTGCAAGGCGGCCGCCAGCTCGACGCTGCTCAGCCTGCCATCCCTGCCCACCACGATGGACCGCGCCCCCAATTCGCGGGCCTGGGTCCCCGTCGCCATGCCCAGGCTGTGCGCGAACCGCGCGTCGATCTCTTCCGGCACCGTGCCGCGTATGTCATAAGCCTTGAAAACCGCATCCAGAATTTGCGGGGTATCCCAGCCAAAAGTTCCGTGCATGCCAGTTTCTCCGGGTGGCGTTATTTAGGGCCGTTCTGTTTGAAATCGCCGTAATACGCCGCACGGGAGTAGCGATAACTACCGTACTTGGACCGGAAGCCAAAGCGTTCCGGCATGAGCTTGAGACCATTGAAGAGCACGCCGTCCACGGGTGCGCCCGCCTGGATCAGGCGCTTGGCCGTCTCGCGGATCTCACCCACGGTATTCATGCCCGAGCGCACCACCACCATCACCGCGGCCGCATGCGTGCCGACCACGGCCGCGTCCGGCGACGACAGCACGGGCGCCGTGTCCAGGATCACCATGTCGTACTGCGATGCCAGCTCGCGCAGGGTTTCGCCAAACACCGGCGAGGCCAGCAGTTCGGAGGGATCGAAGGTGACCGCGCCGGTGGCGATGAAGTCCACGCCTTCGGACACGCTGTGCTTGCGCACCTGGGTCAACGGGATCGTGCCCGACAGGACTTCGAACAGGCCATCCTCCTTGGGCACGCCGAAGTAGCGGTTGAGCTGGCCCTTGCGGAAGTCAGCGTCGATCAGCAGCACGCGCTTGCCCACGCCGCCCTGGATGAAGGCGAAGTTGGCCGACAGGAAGGACTTTCCCACGCCTGCCACCGGCCCGGTGAACATGACCATATTGTTGGCCGACTGGCGCAGCGACGCCTGCAGCACATTGCGGAACGACCTCAGGCTTTCGATCGGCGGCGCATTGCCCTGGCTCTGCGCCAGCAGCGCGGGCACGCTGGCGTTCTTGCGCCGGCTGCGCCGCCACAGCTTGTCCTGCATGTCGCTGTACGGAATGGCGGCCAGCACCGGCAGGCCGGTATGGCGCTCGACGTCGTCGGGTTCGGACAGGCCGCCGAACAAGGCGTTGCGCACGAAGGCGCACAGCATGCCGAAGATCAGGCCGAAGGCGGTTGCAACGCCGATGATGATGGCGGCCTTGGGACGCACCGGCTTGTCGGGTTGCACCGCCGAGTCCAGGATGCGCACGTTGCCCACCTTGCCGGCGCGGATCAGGCGCAGCTGTTGGGCGTTGTTGAGCAGCGCCGTGTAGAGCTCGGTGTTGACGCGCACGTCGCGCACCAGGCGCACCACGTCCTGTTCCAGGTCGGGCAACTGGCGGATGTTGTTGCCGATGCGGTTCACGTCCCCGGTCAGGCCGGCGATCTGGCGGTCCAATGCCACGATGCTGGGGTGGGTCGGCGCAAAGCGCGTGATCATTTCCTGGCGCTTGGAGCGCAGCTCCATCACCTTGGTCTGCGCATCCACCGACTGCGCGAGGATCAGCTTGGCCTCTTCGCTCAGGTCGATGGTGCCGCGCTTGTTGCGCAAGGAGTTGTACTTGGTCTCGGCTGCGTCCAGCTCGCCCTTGAGCACCGGCAGCTGCTGCTCGAGGAACACCAGCGACTTCTCGGCCTGCGCCGACTTGCGGTTCACGTTCTGCTGCACGTACTCCTGGCCGATCTGGTTGAGCACGGCGGTGGTCAACGCGGGATCATTGCCTTCCAGCGTGACGCCGATCACGCCCGAGGTGCGGCCACGTTCGAATATGCCCAGGCGCCCCTGCACGTCCTCGATGGCCGCCAGGCGCGAGCTGCGCGATACGGTGAACTCGGTGCCGGGGCGTCCCGTCAGCGCATCGATATGCACGTCCATGGCGCCGCCGCCAGGCAGCCTGAAATGCTCGGGCTTGCCCACCGTGCCGTTGAAGGTGGCGCCGGTGAACTTGTCGCTCAGCGTGTAGCGTCCTTCGCCCAGCGTGGTCACGCGAAAGGGCTTGCCCAGCCATTCGTTGGGCACGTCCAGCTGCGAAATCGCGATGGCTTCGCCGCCCCAGGCGTAGCCGCCGCGCGGAAAGCTCGACGGGTACGGCAGGCTTTCATAGCGCTGCGCCAGCCATTCGCCGATCACGGGGAAATAGCGCGGCTTGGCCTGGATGTACAGCAGGAACTTGTCGACCGCGGGCCCGACCACCATGCGCGAGCGCAGCACTTCCATTTCGCCCGAGGTCTCCGCCTTGGTATCGAACATGGAGGAAACATCCCCCAGCAGGCTGCGGCTCTGCCCCTGGGGCATTTCCTCTTCCACCTGCACGATGATGTCGGCCGAATACACCTTGGGCGTGATCATCACGTAAGTGAGCGCCCCCAGTAATGCGAGCAGAGTGATCGCAATGATCATCCACCGGTTGGAGAAGATGGCGTCCACATGGGACGACAACGGAGTTTCCTGCTGGCGAGCCGGCACGGACGGCTCGAACGATTCGATGGGCAACGACATGCAGCTCTCCAAGAGAAGACGCCGCCGCGGTCGCGGCGTCCCCAGGCGTGGTTTAAGGCGGACTAATCTATGGCTTTCACGGTCTGTACGGTCTGGGCGCTCGGGAACAGGTTGCTGATGAAGCGGTTCCACCGCACCAAGCCGGCCGTGTCCACGAACACAACATCTTTGGGTTGCAACTCGAACTTCTCCGCCACCGCAAGAGTCTGCGGCGAGCCGGCGTTCAGGTGGAACACCAGCGGCGTCGCTTGCTCAGTGCTGCGCACAACGAATATTTGCGACGGGTTCGAGGTCAGCTGGTTCGGTCCTCCGGCCAAGCCCAACGCCTCGGTCAATGACATGCGTCCGTCACGCATCACTGCCGCGGTGGGCAAGGTCACCTCGCCCATCACGAACACCTTGCTGTCGTCGCGCGGCGTGACCCTCACGATGTCGCCCGACTTCAGCAGTACTTGATTCAAGTCCTGGCCGCGCTCGATCAGCGCGGGCACGTTCACGCGAGTGCGGCGGCCATCCCGGATCACATACACTGCGCTGCGGTCTCCGGTCGGCAGAATGCCGCCGGCCCTGTTGATGGCTTCCAACAGGGTCATCGGAATATCGTTGATCGCGATTGCGCCCGGCGTCTTGACCTCGCCATCCACGTAAACACGCTTGCTGCGATATCCCAGAACGCGTACGGTGATCTGCGGATCCTGGATGTACTTGCCTGAACTATTCACTATGAGATTGCGCGCCTGAAGTTCCGTCAACCCGGCCACTTTCAGCAATCCCGCATACGGAAATTGGATATATCCAGTGGATGAAACCGTATAGCCCGGAATGCCCGAGGCAGTATCCCCAATGGCTAGTTCCGTGACCCCTGTCCCGATGGCGTAGGTTTGCGTCGGAAGGACGAGTTCAGGGTGATCCCACACCACGATCGAGAGGATGTCCCCCGGCCCGATCAGGTACGGCCCGGACTTGCCGTAGAGCTTGTCGACACCTTCGTTGTCGAGCAATGCCTGGCGCGCGCGCTGGTCTTCAAGCACCAGCGACGGCGTGATTTCCTTGATTACTGCCTTGGAGTTCGGATCCAGCGGATCCGCAAGCTGATTGGCGTCAAAGGTCATACCGGGAGACAAGGCGCAAGCGCCCAGCGAGGACACGAGCGCGATAGCTGCTATGCCTCGGCTCAACGTTCCGAAAAATGTCGTCATGGCAAATCCACTTGTGAATGACTTCGTTGCTTGGAGTGAGCCCGATGCGTAACGGGTTGCGACATTCCACTCTCTTTTCCTAGGCCCGCACATTCGACGGATGTCCTAAGCCTTCTCCTACATCGTTTGGAGGTTTCGGGTGCGTTGCGCACTCAATAAGATTTTGTCGGTAGCCACAAGCTTTGCGGCAGTGCACGGTTTTTGCTCGACGCAGAGCGGCTCCCCACGAACAGGAGTGCGCGATGGACCCGTCCCAAACGGACACGTCGTCTAGATTCAGCGGGGCAAGCTATCTCTATCGCTTGCTCGATGCCGCGATCGTCATCACCTGCGGCCTGACTGCCACCGGCTTGAAATTCTCGGACGATGCCTTAGCGGATCCTCCGCAAATCCATCTGTTCCTTGTGTACCTGTGCGGCCTCGGCGTCGTGGCCATCTTTCCGGCCTTCCGCCTGTACGTATCCTGGCGCGGTCGCCTGCTTACCGACCTGGTGGTGCGCAGCCTGGCGGCGTGGGCGCTGGTGTTCGCGCTGGGCATCTGCATCAGTTTTCTCATGCACCAGACCGCGGCGATATCCCGCGTATGGGCGGCTACATGGTTCGGCATGTCGGCGCTGACGCTGGCCGGCTTACGCATTGCGGTCTACGCGGTGCTGGGCGCCGCGCGCGACCGCGGGCTGGACCGCAAGCGCGTGCTGCTGGTGGGCTTTGGCGCGCTGGGCCACGACCTGTGGCGCCGCGTCGAGCAATACCGCGGCGCGGGCTACGAAGTGGCGGGCATCTACGCCGAGCCCCACGAAAACCTGCCGCCGCAAGTCCGCCGCCTGCATGACCTGGATGAACTGCATGCCTTCGTGCATGAGCACACCGTCCGCGAGATCTGGATCGTGCTGCCGATGGAGGCGGGCCAGGAACTGCGCGAAGTCCTCTATCACCTGCGCAACGACCTGGTGGATATCCGCTGGATCCCCGATGTCATGTCGATCCAGCTATTGGGGCACCGCATCGGGGAATTCCTGGGCCTGCCCGCGATACAGCTCAACAGCCTGCCCGCCGCTGGCGTGCGGGGCTGGGCCAAGGAGATCTTCGACCGCAGCTTCGCCTTCTGCGCGCTGATCGGGCTGTCGCCCGTGATGCTGACGGTGGCATTCCTGGTCAAGGTGACATCGCGCGGGCCGGTGTTCTTCACCCAGCCCCGGCTGGGCGTGGACGGCAAGGTCTTCCATGTCTACAAGTTCCGCACCATGACAGTGCATCAGGAGCACGGCGTGGTCACCCAGGCGACCCGCAACGACGCGCGCATCACGCGCATCGGCGGCTTCCTCAGGCGCACCAGCCTGGACGAGCTGCCCCAGTTCCTGAATGTGCTGATGGGCGACATGTCGGTGGTGGGCCCGCGCCCGCACGCGCTGGAGCACAACGAAATGTACAAGGACCTGGTGCAGCGCTACATGATGCGCCACCGCGTCAAGCCCGGCATCACGGGTTGGGCGCAGGTCAACGGCCTGCGCGGACAGACGGACACGCTGCGCAAGATGAGCGACCGGGTCGAGTACGACATTTATTACATCCAGCACTGGACGTTCAGGATGGACCTGCAGATCATCGCCCGCACGGCGGTATCGGGATGGACGGGCCGCAATGTCTACTAGACCCTTGGGATGGCCCGAACGATCCGGGCGGCAGCGGGCCGCGGCCCCCGGCGGCGTACTGGCGCAGGCGGAATTCCGCCAGGCGGTCGAGATGTTGCCGCTGGTATCCATCGACCTGCTGCTGCGCGACGCCGCAGGCCGCTACCTGACCGGCCTGCGCGCCAATCCGCCGGCCCAGGGCGCCTGGTTCGTGCCGGGCGGGCGCATCCGCAAGAACGAGACCCTGCGCGACGCGCTGCGCCGCATCGCCCGCGAAGAGTTGGGCATCCCGGTCACCGAACTGGCCTGGACCCCGCGCGGCGTGTACGAGCACTTCTATGGCACCAATTTTGCGGGTGAAGCCGGACGCTCCACCCATTACGTCGTCCTCGCCTATGAGGCCGAGCTTTCTTTGGACATTTCCTGCCTGCCCCAGGCCCAGCACCGCAGCTACCGCTGGCTGCCCGCCCGGGCCATCGCCGCCGATCCCGGCGTGCACCCCTACACCCAGGCCTACTTCAAGGAGTGAGCGCCATGACCAATCCCCCTCCCCCGTACCGGGCAGTCATTCTTTGCGGCGGTTCAGGCTCGCGCTTGTGGCCGTTGTCGCGCGAACTGCTGCCGAAGCAGTTCATCCGTTTGACCGATGACCGCAGCCTGCTGCAGAACACCCTGCTGCGGCTGGGATCGGCCGGCGCCGAGGCCCGGCCTACCCTGGTATGCAACGACGCGCACCGCTACATCGCGGCGGAGCAAGCGCTGGAGCTGGACATCAAGGACGTGGAAGTGATCCTGGAGCCGTTCGCCCGCAACACGGCGCCAGCCATCGCCGCCGCCACCCTGCGAGCCATGCGCGACGGCGAGGATCTGGTCATGCTCATCATGCCCTCGGATCACGTGCTGGAAGACGGCGAGGTGCTGCGCGCCGCCTTCGCCGAAGCCTACCGGGCCGCCCTGCAGGGCGCGCTGGTGACGTTCGGGATCAAGCCCACTGCCCCGCTGAGCGGCTATGGCTACATCCAGGCGGACGAGCCCGGTGTCATGGCGCCCGCGCGCCGGGTGCGCCGCTTCGTCGAAAAGCCCTCGCCCGAGGTCGCTCAACGTTTCATCGAGGATGGCGGCTATTACTGGAACAGCGGCATGTTCGCCTTCCAGGCCTCGGTGTTCCTGTCGGAAATGGCGCGTCTGGCGCCCAAGATGCTGGAACAGGTGCAGGCGGCGGTGGCCATCGGCCATGGCGAGAATGCGCTGTTCCACCTGGACGGCCCCTCCTTCGAGGCCTGCCCCAGCGATTCCATGGACTACGCCATCATGGAGCGCACCGATAGCGCCGTGGTCATCCCCTTGGCCGCCTCGTGGAGCGACGTCGGCGCCTGGGACGCGGTCTGGGGCATCGCCCAGAAGACGGAGGAAGGCAACTCCACCACCGGCGACGTCATGGTGGAGGATTCGCGCAACTGCCTGATCCACTCCACCAGCAGGCTGGTCGCCTCGGTGGGCCTGGACGACATCGTCGTGATCGAAACCGCCGACGCCGTGCTGGTGGCGCACAAATCGCGCTCGCAAGACGTCAAGCGGCTGGTCGAGATCTTCAAGACGCAGCACCGCTCCGAGCTCAACCATCACCGCGAAGTGCAGCGGCCGTGGGGATCCTATGACTCGGTCGGCCAGGGTCCGCGCTACCAGGTCAAGCGCATCACGGTGAAGCCCGGGGCACGCCTGTCCTCGCAGATGCACCACCACCGCGCGGAGCACTGGATCGTGGTCTCGGGCACGGCGCGCATCTACAACGGCGACAAACAGTACTTGCTGACCGAAAACCAGTCCACCTACATCCCCCTGGGCGAGATCCACAGCCTGGAGAATCCAGGAAAGATCCCGCTGGAAATCATCGAGGTGCAATCGGGGGCCTACCTGGGCGAGGACGACATCGTCAGATTCCAGGACATGTATGGCCGAGTGTGAGGAGCCTCCACGCCGCCCGCGCTTGCCCGCCTCCGAGAAGGAGTCTTTCTTCAGGCCAGGCATGGCCCGGATCTGCCTGCCCTTTGCAGGCCTGTTCTTCGCCGTGCTGGTGACGGTGGGCAACCTGCCTGGCCTGGCCGCCGAAATGTCGGACGCTTTTGGGGACAAGCGCCTGCATCTTGCGGCTTACGCCTTCCTGACCACCTTGATCTATTTCTCGGTGCAGCGGCGTCCCGGACTGACGGCCCTGCTGGGGGTGGCGGCCCTGGGCGCTTTGGATGAAGCAATCCAGTCCTTTTTTCCGTATCGACAGGCTGATTTATTAGACCTTTTGGCCGATATCTCCGCGGCTGGTGCAACAGTAATCTCATTGCACATTGGTACCGCAGCCTTCGGCTCCTTTCGTGCAGTCACTAAGTCTTAAGGATACAACCATGCCAAAACGGGCACTGATTACCGGCGTTACTGGCCAAGACGGGGCCTATCTGGCGGAGTTTCTGCTGGCCAAGGGCTATGAGGTCCACGGCATCAAGCGGCGCGCTTCGCTGTTCAATACCGCGCGGATCGACCATCTGTACCAGGATCCGCATGACCAGCCCCGCAATTTCGTGCTGCATCACGGCGACATGACCGACTCTTGCAGCCTGATCCGCATCGTGCAGTCGGTGCAGCCCGACGAGATCTACAACCTGGCCGCCCAAAGCCATGTCGGCGTCTCGTTCGAGGAACCCGAGTACACCGCCAACGCCGATGGCCTGGGCACCCTGCGCCTGCTGGAAGCCATCCGTATCCTGAAGCTGGAAAACAAGGCCCGTTTCTATCAGGCCTCCACCTCCGAGCTGTATGGCCTGGTGCAGGAAACGCCGCAAAAGGAAACCACGCCGTTCTACCCGCGCAGCCCGTACGCGGCGGCCAAGCTGTACGCATACTGGATCAGCGTGAACTACCGCGAAGCCTATGGCATGTATGCCTGCAACGGCATTCTGTTCAACCACGAATCGCCCAAGCGCGGCGAAACCTTCGTCACGCGCAAGATCACCCGCGGCCTGGCCCGCATCGTGCTCGGCCTGCAGGAATGCCTGTACCTGGGCAACCTGTCCGCGCTGCGCGACTGGGGCCATGCCCGCGACTACGTCGAAATGCAGTGGCTGATGCTGCAGCAGGACACGCCCGAGGACTACGTCATCGCCACCGGCATGCAGTACAGCGTGCGCGAGTTCATCAATACGGCGGCGCGCGAGCTGGGCATCCTGCTGGCCTGGGAAGGCGAAGGCCTGGAAGAGACCGCCACCGTGCTGTTCTCGCCGGTGCACGACATCAAGCCGGGCCAGGTCATCGTCCGGGTCGATCCGCGCTACTTCCGTCCGACGGAGGTGGAAACCCTGCTGGGCGACCCGACCAAGGCGCGCGAAAAGCTGGGATGGTCGCCCCGCACCTCCTTCGCGCAACTGGTCAAGGAAATGGTCGAGAGCGATCTGCGCGACGCGCGGCGCGATGCCCTGGTCGAGCAGAACGGCTACGAAATCTACGCCTACAAGGAGTAGCACGACATGACGAACCTGGAGCAACGCGTCTTCGTCGCGGGCCATCGCGGCATGGTCGGCGCCGCGATCACCCGCGAACTGCAGCGCCGCGGCTACCGCAACGTGCTGACCCGCGGCCGAGACGAGCTGGATCTGGAGAACCAGAACCAGGTCAACCGTTTCTTCTCGACCACCCCGGTCGACGTGGTGTACCTGGCCGCGGCCAAGGTCGGGGGCATCCTGGCCAACCAGACGCATCCGGTGGAGTTCCTGTACAAGAACCTGATGATCCAGTGCAACGTGATCCGCGCCGCCTATGCGGCCGGAGTGCGCAAGCTGCTGTTTCTGGGTTCGTCATGCATCTACCCGCGCGAAGCCCCCCAGCCCATCCGCGAGGACGCCTTGCTGACGGGGCCGCTGGAAGCCACCAACGAACCCTACGCCATCGCCAAGATCGCGGGCCTGAAGCTGTGCGAGGCCTACCAGCGCGAGTTCGGCGCGCGCTTCATCTGCGCCATGCCGACCAACCTGTACGGCCAGCATGACAACTACGACCTGCAAAGCAGCCATGTGCTGCCCGCGCTGATCCGCAAGTTCCACGAAGGCCGGGAAGCCGGCCAGGAAAGCGTGTCGATCTGGGGCACCGGCGCGCCGCTGCGCGAGTTCCTGTACGTGGACGACCTGGCCCAGGCCTGCGTCATGCTGATGGAGCATCCGCAAGCGGAAGGCATGTACAACATCGGCGCCGGACAGGACATCTCGATCGCCGACCTGGCCAGACTGGTGGCCCGCGTCGTCGGCTACGAAGGCAATATCGTCTACGACAGCAGCAAGCCCGACGGCACGCCGCGCAAGCTGATGGATTCGGCCCGCGTGCAGGCGCTGGGCTGGAAACCGGAGATCTCGCTGACGCATGGCATCACGCTGGCCTACGGGCATTTCCTGCGTGAACGCACCCAGCATGCGCTGCCCGTGGCCTGACGGCCTCGCCAGAACCCTTATGCCTACAGGCCCCAGCCATGCTCGGATTCCTCAGGAAACATGTCGCCGGCAATGCCTCCTTCTGGGGGCTGGTGGAGTATGGCATCGGCCCGGTCGCGGCGCTGGTGGCCCTGCCCATCCTGTTCCGGCAGCTGGGGACCGTGGGCTTCGGCCAGTACTCCATGATCATCGCCCTGGCCGGCTTCGGCAATGCCGCCAACCTGGGCGCTGCCGTGACCGCGACCAAGCTGGTGTCCGAGCGCATGCACGAGCCCGGCGGCGCCTATCGCGCAGCCGGCGTGAGCATGTCGCTGATCGGCTGCGCGCTGGCGGTCGTGACCCTGGCCGCGGTGCTGCTGTGGGGCGTCGTGGGCCTGGGCTGGCCAGAGGCGACCTTCGGCGGCGTGGCAGTGACCATGCTGGCCATGCCGGCCCTGGCCATCTACCTGACGCAGCAATATGACCAGCTGTTCTCAGGCTGCCTGAAGGGCCGCGAGGACTTCCGCGCCACGGCGCTATGCGAAGTCTTCAGCCGCACCGGCACCATGGCGCTGGCCTGCGCCACGGCCTGGCTGACGGCCTCGCCGACCTGGACCGGACTGGCGCAGGCGCTGGGACTGCTGGTGGCGGGCAGCGTGAAGATGCGCGTGTTCGCGCGCGCCTATGGCCGCATCCTGGTGCGCCCGGTGCGCGACCGCGGCGCCATGATGGACGCCTTCAAGTTCTCCCGCTGGTCCTGGCTGAACAGCCTGAGCGCCCTGGCCTTCGGCTCGGTGGACCGGGTGCTGGTCGGCAGCCTCATGGGGCCGGCGGCGCTCGCGATCTACACGGTCGGCGTGCAGGTCGGCCAGATCATCCATACCGCGTCGGTCGCCATCTTCCAGAAGGCCATGCCGCGCGTCACCCGCCTGTCGGTTTCGCCGCCCTACCCTGGCGCGGTCGAACACGAGATCCGCCGCATGATGCTGTGGAACCTGGTGCTGTCGGCCAGCGCCACGCTGGCGGTGCTGGCGGTCAGCCATCCGCTCTTGAACCTGCTGCTGGGGGACAACGTCGCCAGCGGCCATCTGGGTACCTTCCGATTGCTTATCGTGGCCTCGGGGCTGCTGTCCCTGAACGCCGCCGCGCACTTCTCCCTGCTCGGGCTGGGCAATTCCCGCGCGGTCGCCATCCTGAACGGCCTGGGCGGCCTGGCGATGCTGTGCGTCATGGCGGGGCTGGTACACGCGGCGGGCGAACACGCCGCGGCCTGGGGCCGCATGGCCTACGCGGCGATCACGCTGGCCGGCGTGGCCCTCGCCATCCGTCAATCCCGGCCCGACTTTCCGGGCGCCTTGCCTGCGGCCACCCGTTAACTCAAATGCTGAGGTCCTACATGCGCAAGCGTCATAACGAGTATTCACGTCAGCTCATCGACTTCGTCCGCGAGTTGCGGCCGCCGGCGCCGATTGCCGGCAGCCTGCTGCCGAAAGTGACCATCGTGACCCCCTCGTTCAACCAGGCCCGCTTCCTGGAACGCACCATCCTGTCCGTGCTGAACCAGGGCTATCCGCGGCTGGAGTACATCATCATCGACGGCGGCTCCACCGACGGCAGCGTGGACATCATCCGCAAGTACGAGCGCTATCTGACCTATTGGGAAAGCACGCCGGACCGCGGCCAGTCGCATGCCATCAACAAGGGCTTCGAACGCGCCACCGGCGATTACGTGGGCTGGCAGAATTCCGACGACCTGTACTTCCCCGGCGCCTTGCGCAAGCTGGGCGCGGCCGCTTCGAAGGGCCGCGCGCCCATCGTCAGCGGCAATCTGTTCGTCGCCGACGCCGACAACAAGATCTTCCGCAAGATCCATTACACCCCGGTCAACCGCGGCACGCTGACAGTAGTGAAGGCGTCCATCCCGAACCAGTCGGCGATCTTCCGCCGCGACCTGTTGCAGAAGTACGGACTGCTGCAGGAGAGCATGCGCTACTGCATGGACCTGGAACTCTGGAGCCGGTTGCTGCGCGAGGGCAAGAACCTGATCGTGCCAGACGCCATGGGTGTGTACACCGCCCATGACGAAACCAAGACGGCGCTGATGCAGGACGTGCTGCTGGAGGAGCGCGAGCAGATCGTCACGCGCATCCGCCGCACCGAGCCCGGCCTGGGCAAGCTGTTCGAGCTGTCCTGCCGCGCTTCCAAGGTGGCCGCTCATGCGCGGCAAGGAGACCTGTCCTATCTGTTCGAAAAGCTGACCACCAAGATATTCGGACGCGACGACTGGGCTTCGCACTAGCGCCCGTCCACACCGAGAAGAGCCGCAATGAGCACGCACCGCCGCCTGTCCACCCTGCATCTGCTGGGCCTGTTCGCCTTCACGGCGCTGGCCCTGAACGATGACCGCTTCGTCCTTGGGGTCGGCAGCTTCAAGCTGTCGCCGTTCGATTTCCTGTTCGTCGCCATGCTGGTGGTCAAGGCGTTGCGGCTCGCGGATCCCGCGGCCTATGCGCTTCCCCGCGGCCTGCTGGGCATGCTTCTGGGGATCCAGGCCCTGTCGGTGATCTACCTGCTGCTGGTGTCATTGCACCACCCGGGCATCGAGACCGGCGACGTGGCGCGCGACCTGCGCATTGTGTTCTATTTCCTGTGCACGCCCTTTCTTTGCTACAAGGACATCGACAGCCCGGCGGCCTATGCGGTGCTGCAGAAGTACATCGTGGCGTCTTGCCTGGCCGTCGCCACGCTGATGCTGGCCGAGCAGCTGCAGGGCTTCAGCGTGGCGAATCCGCTGCGCAACGTGCGGCTGGGCGTCTGGGCCATTCCGTTCGGCGTGGTGTCGCTGCTGTACTTCCGGCGCACGCTCAATGTTTCCGGACCCAAGGCCTATGCGCTGACGGTCTACATGCTGCTCGCCCTCGTGTTTTCGCTGAACCGCAGCCAGTACTTGCAGCTGGCGATCTCGGTAATCATCGCCGTGCTGCTGGGCGCGGGCCCCGAAATCCGGCGACGCGCCGTCCTGGTCTTCGCGCCCGCCGCGGTCGCCGGCGTGCTGGTCTTCGCCAGCATCGGCTACCTGGACGTGCTGACCAATCGCATTTTCAGCGTCGAGCGCCTAGACGAGGACTCCAGCTATGGCGCGCGCGTCCAGGAAATGCAGGGGCAGATGGACTTCTTCGCCGAAAGCCCGGTATTTGGCAAGGGCGCGGGCTTTCGCAGCTGGGTCATGGGCGAGAACGGCTTCGAACTGAGCACCTTCGCCCACAACTCCTGGGCCTTCTATCTGATGAAGTTCGGCGTGGTCGGAACCATCATGATCATGCTGCCGCCCGTGCTCATCCTGCTGCTGACCCTGCTGCGACGATACGCGCATCCAGGCCTGGAGCTGCACCGGCGCTACCTGCTGGCCACCGCCCCCATCTACATCTTCATCGACTCGCTTTCCGGCGGCCTGGCCTACGCGCCCAAGACCGCCTTCACCGGCTTCCTGCTGTGCTATTGCCTGTCGCTGATGCGCAATGCCCAGCTCATGCCCGTGCCTGAACAAAGAACGACATCCGCCCCCAGCCACCGCCCGGACGTTGCGCGCCGGACGCCAACTCGAGTGATCCCACATGCCTGATGTCTTGTTTGTCGCGCCAGACCTGCACGGCGGCGTAGGAAGATGTGTCGCCTTCATCGTGGATGCCTTGCCGGAACAAGGGGTGGATTCCGCCTTGTTCCTGCTGCGCTCGCGCGTCCGCGAATATCCCGTCGCCAACCCCAAGGTAACCCGGGCCCTCCCCGTCAACGAATCTCCCGCCGCGCTGCGGCTGATGCTGCCCGTGGCCTTTTTCAAGCTGCTCCGGCAGATCAGGCGCGACAAGCCCGCCATCGTCTGCTCGCACGGCCTCTTGTGCAACATGCTGGTCATCGTGGCCAAGAAGCTGCTGCGCGGCAAGTTCAGCACGGTCGCCTTCGAACACAGCAGCCCCGCCATCCACTACGGCGCCTCGCGCATGCGGCGCCTGAAGTGCTGGCTGGTCAGCCAGACCTACCGCCGCCACGATGCAGTGGTGGGCGTGTCGCGCGGCGTCAAGGAAGATCTGGTCAGCATGTTTCCGCCGCTGCGCGGCAAGGTCCACACCATCTACAACGGCGTGCCGCTGGACAATGTCCGCGCGCAGGGCGGCCACGGCGCGGACGAAGCTTCGCAACCCGCGCCCTACCATGTGGTGGCCGTGGGCCGGCTCGAAGCGGTGAAGGACTATGCGACGCTGATAGACGCGGCCACGCTGCTGGACGACCCCGGCATCCGCTTCACCATCCTGGGCGAAGGGTCCGAGCACGCCGCCCTGCAGAAACGCATCGACGAAAGCGGCTCCCGCACCCCGGTCACCCTGGCCGGCCATATCGACAATCCGTTTCCGGTGATCGCAGGCGCCGGCGCCTTCGCCCTGACTTCCCTGCGCGAGAGCTTCGGCAATGTGCTGGTGGAAGCGCTATGCCTGGGTGTGCCGGTCATTTCCACCGACTGTCCGCATGGCCCCGCCGAAATTCTGGATTCCGGCCGCTATGGCTTGCTGGTTCCGGTGGGCGATGCAGCCGCCCTGGCCGAGGCGGTGCGCCGCCTGGCCTACGACGCGGAGATGCGTGAAAGGCTTGCGGTCCAGGGGCCCGAACGCGCCGACGCCTTTTCGCTGGAACGGCATTGCCGCAACGTCATCGCCCTCTTCCGCCCGCTGATGCAGCGCGGCACGCCCTGAACAGGACAGCATCATGCAGAAGATACCGGTATCGGTCGTCGTCATGACGAAGAACGAGGAACGCAACATCAACAAATGCCTGAAGGCGCTGGTCGAATTCGACGAGGTTTTCGTGGTGGACTCCAACAGCACCGACGCCACCTGCGCGATGGCGACGGCGCTGGGCGCCAAGGTCTCGAATTTCCAGTGGAACGGCAAGTATCCCAAGAAGAAGCAGTGGTGCCTGGAGCAGCTGCCGTTCTCGCATCCCGTGGTGCTGTACGTGGACGCGGACGAAGAGATGACGCCGGGCCTGGCCGCCGAGATCCGCGAAGTCCTGCCGCGCTTCGCGGCGGGCGCGGGCGGCGCCTTCGTGCCGTTCGACTACGTGTTCTGCGGCAAGAAGCTGGAGCACGGACACCGCGTCTACAAGCTGGCGCTGCTGGCGCGCGACCGCTCGCGCTTCCTGGACTACGACGACCTGGACGTGGCCCACATGTGGGAAGTGGAAGGCCACTACCAGCCGCAAGTGGAAGGCGAGACCTTCGCCCTGCGCGAGCGCATGGTGCACAACGACCATGACTCGCTGTTCCACTACTTCGACAAGCACAACCGCTATTCCGACTGGGAAGCGAACCTGCGCACCAAGGGCCTGATGAACGATCCGCGCGAGGCCAACGTGGGCGCACGCGCCCTGCTCAAGCGCATCTTCCAGGCCATGCCGTTCAAGGCGCCCATTTCCTTCCTGCATTCCTACGTCTTCCGCCTGGGCTTCCTGGACGGCAAGGCCGGCTACGACTACGCGGTGGCGCGGGCCATGTACTACTGGCAGATCGGCATCAAGACCGAGGAGATCCAGAAGGCGCGGCAGGCCAGCGCAGCCGCCGCGCGCGACGACGCCGTGGCGGGGGCCGCCAAATGAGCGCCCTGCAACGTCTGGACCGTTTCGCGCTGGCGCCTGGCCAGCGCGGCCGCTCCGCCCTGACCGTGCAGCTCTGGTGGACGGTGCAGGCGACGCTGTTCCGCTGGTCGCCGCAGGTGGCCTATGGCTTTCGCCGCTGGCTGTTGCGCTGCTTTGGCGCGCAGGTCGGCCGCAAGGTCCTGATCCGGCCCACCGCCACCGTGACCTATCCGTGGAAAGTCGAAATCGGCGACTACGCCTGGATCGGCGACGACGCGGTCATCTACAGCCTTGGCCCCATCCATATCGGCGCCCACGCCGTGGTGTCGCAGCGCAGTTACCTGTGCGCCGCCGACCACGATGCGGGGCAGCCTGAATTCCCTTTGCGCGAGCGCGCGGTGCGCATCGAGGACGGCGCCTGGGTGGCGACCGACGTGTTCATCGGCCCCGGCGTGACCGTGGGACGCGAAGCCGTGATCGGCGCGCGCAGTTCGGTGTTCCGCAACATGCCTCCCGCCATGATTTGCCACGGCAACCCATGCCGTCCCATCCGCCCGCGCCAGGCTGGCCCGGCATGAAGATCCTCATCTACGGCATCAACTACGCGCCCGAACTCACCGGCATAGGCAAGTACAGCGCCGAGCTGGCGGAATGGCTGGCCGCGCGCGGCCACGAGGTCAGCGTGGTGACGGCCCCGCCCTACTACCCGCAATGGCAGGTGCATGAGGGCTACCGCGCCGGCCGCTACCGCAAGGAAATCCTGCGCGGCGTCACCGTGCGCCGCGCCCCGCTCTGGGTGCCCGGACGTCCGGGCGGCCTCAAGCGCCTGATACACCTGGCCAGTTTCGCCCTGTCCAGCCTGCCGTCGCTGTTGCGCGCCGCCGCCGGGCGGCCGGACATCATCCTGGTGGTGGAACCCGCGCTCTTCTGCGCGCCCGCCGCCTGGCTGGCCGCGCGGCTTTGCGGCGCCCGCGCCTGGCTGCACATCCAGGATTACGAAGTCGACGCCGCATTCGAGCTGGGGCTGCTCAAGGGCGCCGGCCTGCGCGCCATGGTGCTCCGGGCCGAACGCTGGCTGATGCGCCGCTTCGACCGCGTCTCCACCATATCCAACCGCATGCTGGACCTGGCGCGCGCCAAGGGCGTGGACCCGGGCCGCGCCGTGCTGCTGCCGAACTGGATCGACGTGGATGCGATCGCGCCGCATGCCGGCGGCGGCCGCTACCGCGCCGAACTGGGCATCCCGGACGACGCCATCGTTGCGCTGTATTCGGGCAACATGGGCGGCAAGCAGGGCTTGCAGACCCTGGCCGACGTGGCCCGCAGGCTCGGCCGCGAGACTCGCTTGTGGTTCGTGTTCTGCGGCCAGGGACCCGAGCGCGCGCCGCTGCAACAGCAATGCGCGGGCCTGGCCCGCGTCGTCTTCCTGGATCTGCAGCCGGCCGGACGCCTGGGTGAATTGCTGAACACCGCCGACATCCATCTGTTGCCGCAACGCGCCGGCGCCGCCGACCTGGTGATGCCGTCCAAACTGACGGGCATGCTGGCCAGCGGCCGGCCGGTGGTATGTGGCGCCTCGCCCGGCACCGAGTTGGCCGGCGTGGTGGCGCGCTGCGGCCTGCTGACGCCGCCCGAAGACGGCGCCGCCATGGCCGAGGCCGTGCGCAAGCTCAGCTACAACGCGCAAATCCGCGAAACGCTGGGCGCTGCGGCGCGCCAGTACGCGCAGGCGCATCTGCACGTGGACAGCGTGCTGGCCGCGGCCGAGCAGGAATTCGCCAGCCTCATCGGCGCCAAGGGCAAACCCGCGGGCCGCGCGGCGCAATCCGACGCCAACACCGGCGCCTGATCGCGCGCGTAAGCCATCGACGCCCTGCGGGGCTCAAGTTCCTTGCGGCGGTTGTTGATGGGTTGCGCGCGCTCGAAGCCGGGGCTCCTGCATCGGAACGCCCGCGCTTCGCCGATCCTACGCGTCGGGATCGTGCTTGGCTGGCGCCGAGCCATTGCCGCTTCTGACCAGCCCCATCTGCACCGCGATGTAGGCCGCCTCCGCCTGGTTGCGCGCGTTGAGCTTCCAGTACAGGGTGCGCGCATGGCTTTTTACCGTGGCCACGGAAATGCCGACCTGCTGGCCGATCTCCCGCATGGTCTTGCCCTGTACCAGCAATTGCAGGATCTCTTCCTGCCGTTGCGTCAATTCCCTCAGTTCCTGGGTTGGCGGATGCGAGGCGCCCTGAGGTCGGGCCGCCGGCTGCGGATAGCATTCGCCGCCCGCCATCACCAGGCTGACCGCAGCGGCCAGCGCATCGGGGCTGGAGGCCTTGGGCATATAGCCCGCGACCCCGGCCCGCGCACACGCCGCCATGACGCCCGGGTCCAGTACCGAGTAAAGCACCAGCACCAGCCGCGGCATGAAGAACGCCATCGACTGGGACAGGAGGCCAACGTCCTGCTCGGCCAGGCCGCTGCAACCCATCACCAGCAACTCGACTGGGCGGTTGATCGAACTGGACATGGTGAGCAATTGGGCTGGCGAGATGGCCAGAATGTCATCGGTGTTCCGCGCACGCTCCAGCACATGCTGGATCGCGACACGGAGCAGAGCGTAGTCTTCGATCAGTACGGTTGTCATCCCGGGGGGAACCTTGTGACGCATGGCCCATACACGGTTCCCATGACGCTGGCGCATCATTGCTGCAACGGCAGGCTGCTGGCGTCACCGACCTCACGGGAATCTCGTCCGCGGCGCTGGATCGCGATGGCGAGGCGGAGTGGTTCGCCTTCTCGATCCAGACTTGCGGACACAACCCATGCTATCAGCGGCTACGTTCGCTGAATCTCGTTCAGGAGGATGATTGGTGGAGGAAAGCAGCAGCACCGCGACCGCCGATACTGCTGTGTATGAATTAGCCAGGATGGCTATGCGCATTCCCGGCAGCAAAGGAACGCGAACGTCCCAGGCTGCCGGGCAGGCAGCGCGACCCGCCCCGGTTACCCGAGTTTGCGCCCATAAAGCTGCCCGGCGTCCACATCCCTGCCATTGGGTTCATGCCATTCCAAGGTCGCGCCGCGCTGCAGCGCCGCGTATACGGCTTCGCCCTTGTTCTTGACATGCAAGCGCTGGTAGAGCGTGCACGCATGCGTCTTGGCCGTGGCCACCGAAATGTTCAACATCCTGCTGACAGTCTTGATCGGATAACCGCGCGCCAGCAACACCAGCACTTCATACTGGCGCGGCGTGATCTGCAACAGCTGCGCGCCGGCGCTGACGGGCATGGAACCCTTGCTGGCGGCGGCATCGTCGGCGTCCCTGGCCGGCAAGGCGCAGACCGCTTGCGCGGGAGCCTGCAATGCCTGTTCGCTGGGGAAGCACTGTCCACCCGCCATGACCAGGCGGATGGCCGCTTCAAGAATCTCCACCGAGGCCGTCTTCATCAGGCAACCGTAGACGCTTGCCCCGGGCAAGCCCTGCACCGGCATGGGCAGGGGCATCACGTCAGTCAGCAGCAGGATCCGCTTGGGCGTGAGCACGCGCTGGATTTCATGCAGCGCGCTCCATGCTTCGTCGGTATCCACCGGCAATCCGTATATCAGCAGATCGGCGCCCGCGTGCACGCCGTCCGCCTTGGAGATGTCAGCCAAACCCATCCCCTCGATTTCCCACACATCATCCAACTTGCTCAGAATCTGCCACAACCCCAACCGCAGGAGCGGATGGGCTTCAATCAGGACCATCTTGGCCATGGTGTCCTCCCGGTTTTTCGACGGGCCTAGAAGGGATCTTCGCTGTGCTGAAGACTATTTTTTTTCCAACCCTGCGATGCGAGTCCGCAATATTCCGGAATATCTAATGAAGCTGAACCGGAGCATTTGGGCTGGGAGACTTTGGTAGCCAACATAACGGATGGCATGGACCCATCTTATGGTTCGAAATTGTCAAAATCAAGACGTTTCGGCTCGATATAATCCGACAAAAACAGAAATCATTCGTTAGCCTTAATCATCATCGTAAATATGGAGGAGACGCGCTCCTCAGCCGTTCCGGCGCTAGGGTTTTCACCAGGAATTCCCCATACGAAGCTTGCGCTTTTCCTATGGAACATGCAGGACGGACGCGGGCTTCCGACTAAGGCAGGCCTTTGTTACAGCCGTAAAAAAGCCGCGCCGCGGCATCCGCCGGGAGCGGCCTGGAAGTTCCGGAACCAGGGCAATAACTCTCTATATGTTTCCGCGGACACATCGAGCCCGTGCGTTCTTCTTGTAATCGAAATATAGGTAACATTTTTATTTTTGCGTTTCCGGCACGATTTACTCCATATAGGCGAAGTCAAATACCGTATGGCCGCCCTGATGATGCCAATGGTGCATCGAAGCATGGCGTTTTCTCAGGAAGCTCGCGTAGTGGATTTCGCCGTCCGTTTCCACGTAGGTGGATGGCGACAACTCCTCGATCCGGTTCAGCGACACGCCCTTGCCGTAGTGGCAGAAGCCTTGGTACTGGGCGCAACGGATCACCTCTCCCCCAGGCGACACAACGATTCCGGCGTTGCGCGCCCGCATCGGGTTGCGGACGATTGGGTTGCAGGCATGCGGCGTCCACTCGGTCGAGCGCGGCGAATCCGAGAAAAACGCGAATAGCTCATCGCAATGGCTTTGGCCGTCGGTCCGGTCGATATTGGTTAATAGCCACCAATATTCGCCATGTTTGAAAATAATGGTATCGACAGCGGATATATTCGTCATCAGATTTACATCGAGCTCCCACTTAAGCGGAAAATCGGTGCATTTCCATAGCTCTATACTGCGATTTCCGCAGGTTTCCGGCACCATGTAAGTGACGCCTTCGTGCTCGAATATATATGGGAACGACAAATGGTAGGGCAGGTTCAAGGCCGTACCCAGCAGGCGGAAAGCCCCGTCAGAGTAGGTCGCGACCGAGATCGTTCCCTTGCGGGAGGTAAAATCGTAATCCTCGAAAAATATATATGGCTTTTTATCCTGGGTATATACAAACGGATCTGCGAAGAATCTGCCCTTGGGCGGCTGCAATACCATGGCCTCGGACACCACCGCCTGCTGCCGGGCCGATGGAAACATACCGATCCGCCATCGCACATTGCGCTTCATGACGCGCCGCACAATCAAATCCGACATTAACCACGCCTGGCGCGCAATATATGCGACGCTATTCCACTCCACCGGATCCTCGCGCCGCAAGCCGCTCATGATCTGCATGGCGGGTGGCGCAACCCCTTGCTTGACGCGGGCCAGCGCCTGCAACGCGTCGTACACCATGAAATTTCCCAGGCTGAACGCGCGCGCCTGATTCTTCAGCCAGAACACTTCAGTGTTGAAACTGCGCTGGTCCAGCAGTTCGTCCTGATCCTCCCGCGGCCCCACGCGCCAGAGTTTCACCGTGGTGTGGTCTTCGCGCTGGAAGACCTCCCAGAAGCCGGCATAGCGGCTTGTCGCCACGGCAATATCTGAATAACTCAGCTGCCATACGCCCAGGCGCGCCCAGTCCGTGATTTGTTCGCGGGTAGCCGGCGATGCGCCCAAGGTGATGACCAGATCCAGGCCCAGCGCCGCAACTTGGCGCTGCGCCTCGGCTGCGGGCAGGCCAGGCGCCAACGGCAGGACAGCGGCCGTATCCGGCGGCAAGCTTGCGCGCATGTCGCGGCAGGCCAGCGTCTGCCGCTGCTTGGCCGGCAACAGCCGCGCTTCCAGGCGCGACAAGGCGCCAAACAGGGCGCGCGTACCCAGGCGGGGGGCCTTCTCCCCGCCTTCCATGTTCATCACCAGCAAAGCAGCGACTTCAAAATCCTGGCTATGCGCGAGCCACTCCACCATCTCATGCATCCAGCCGGGTTGCTCGTACCCGTCAACCAGCAGTCCCACTTTGTAGGTTTTCATTTCTCCTGCTCCTGTGCCAGGGCGTCTCGGCGTTCCGTCCGTTACGGCGAACGGGCTAGCCGTTGTGTATTCAGGGGCGCGACAGATTCTTCTCTTCGCGCTGATACTGCGGGGTTTTGCGCGTCCCTTCCAGACCACATTCATCCTAGGTCGGCAGTCCGAGGACGAATGGCTCAGGATCGTGCGCAAACACTAGGAAATTGCTACTCCCTACGCATGAGATTCGTCATCCCTCTGGTGGAGTTCGGCGAAAATCCGGCCGGTCCAGAAGGTGCGACACGAGTGTCGCTAGTGGTAAACCCTATTGGGGATAGCCGAGGCTCGCGTATCAGCCTTCTCTCACGCATAATTGTTTTTAAACGAACGTTTGAATTCAACCTTATGCAAGAAATCAGACCGTCCCTTACCCGTGAATCCATCCTGGATACTGCCGAGGCCTTGTTTGCCCAGCAGGGACACGATGGCACCTCGATGCGCCAGATCACCACGGCCGCCGGCGTCAATCTGGCGTCGGTGAATTACCACTTCGGCTCCAAGGAGTCACTCGTACAGGCGGTGCTCAAACGGCGCCTGGAAGTGCTGAATCGCGAGCGTTTGCGACTTTTGCGTTTGCGACTTTTGGATGAACTCGAGGCGCACGCCGAAGGCAGGCCGCTGAAGCCGTCGCAGATCGTGGACGCTTTTTTCGGCACGCTGCTGCGCCTGGCGGCCGATCCCGCCCAGGCCGGCAGCACTTTCCTGCCTCTGCTTGAACGCACCATGACCGACCCCTCGGATTTCATCCGCGCGCTGTTCGCGGAGGAATACGCGGATGTGCTGGAGCGCTACCGCAACGCATTGTTCGCAGCCCTGCCAGACGTGCCCCGCGCGGAGATCGTATGGCGCTTCCAGTTCATGCTTGGCGCCACGTCGTACGCCATCATCGGCACCGACCTGCTGCGCTCGGTCACCGGCTGGACCATCGACGACGCCGAACAGCCCGATAACCCGAACCTGCTGCTGCCGCGCCTGATGAGCTTCCTGCTCGGCGGCCTGCGCGCGCCGCTGCCGCAGGTGCCCTGAGCGCGACGCGCCCGCAGACGGAACAGAACCTCCACGGAGACAAGAAAATGAACGCAGTCATCCTCGCCCTGGTCATCGTCGCGCTGCTTGCCGCGGTCGTGCTGGGCGTGCGTCCCATCCGCCGCGCCCTGCTGTCCGCTCCGATCTTCAATCTGTACCGCAAGGTGCTGCCGCAGATGTCGGACACCGAGCGCGATGCGCTCGAAGCGGGTACGGTCTGGTGGGAGGGCGAATTGTTCCGCGGCCGCCCCGACTGGAGCCGCCTGCTGGCCTATCCCCGCCCGCGCCTGAACGATGACGAACAGCGCTTTCTCGACGTCCAGGCCGAAGAGGCTTGCCGCATGGTCAACGACTGGCACGTCACCCAGGAAAGCTACGACCTGCCGGCCGAAGTCTGGAGCTACCTGAAGACCCAGGGTTTCCTGGGCATGATCATTCCCAAGGCATACGGCGGCCTGGGATTCTCGGCCTATGCCCACTCCGAAATCGTGACCAAGCTGTCGACGCGCTCGTCGGCCCTGGCGGTATCGGTCATGGTGCCCAATTCGCTTGGCCCCGCCGAACTGCTGCTGCATTACGGCACCGACGAACAGAAGAACCACTATCTGCCGCGCCTGGCGCGCGGCGAGGAAGTACCCGCCTTCGCGCTGACCAGTCCCTGGGCCGGTTCCGACGCCGCCGCCATCCCCGACAGCGGCATCGTCTGCAAGGGCGAATGGCAGGGCCGCGAAGTAATAGGCATGAAGGTCACCTGGGACAAGCGCTACATCACGCTGGCGCCCGTGTGCACCCTGCTGGGCCTGGCGTTCCGCCTGTACGATCCCGACGGCCTGTTGGGCGGCGCGAAAGACCTGGGCATCACCTGCGCGCTGGTGCCGCACGACCATCCCGGCGTCGACACCGGCCGCCGCCACTTTCCGCTGAACGCCATGTTCATGAACGGCCCCACGCGCGGCACGGACGTGTTCATGCCGCTGGACTTCATCATCGGCGGCCCGGCCATGGCCGGCCAGGGCTGGCGCATGCTGATGGAATGCCTGGCAGCGGGGCGCTCGATTTCGCTGCCCTCGTCCAACACCGGCATGTCCAAGCTGACGACGCGGGCGGTAGGCGGCTATGCGCGCGTGCGCAGCCAGTTCCGCACGCCCGTCGGCAAGTTCGAAGGCGTGGAGGAAGCGCTGGCGCGCATCGGCGGCAACACCTACATGATGGATGCCGCGCGCAGCATGACGGCGGGCGCGGTGGACCTGGGTGAAAAGCCCTCGGTCGTGTCCGCCATCGTCAAGTACCACGTGACCGAGCGCGCGCGCCAGGTCGTCAACGACGGCATGGACGTCATCGGCGGCAAGGGCATCTGCCTGGGACCGTCCAACTTCCTCGGCCGCGCCTATCAGCAGATTCCCATCGGCATCACCGTCGAAGGCGCCAACATCCTGACGCGCAGTCTGATCATCTTCGGCCAGGGCGCGATCCGCTGCCATCCCTACGTGCTGGCTGAAATGCAAGCCGCGCAGTCGCCCGACCGCAAGCGCGGCCTGGACGATTTCGACCGCGCCTTCTGGGGCCACGTGGGCTTCGTCGCGAAGAACAAGCTGCGCGCCTTGGGCACGGCGCTCACCGGCGCGCGCTTCGTCGGCGTCAACGCCGACGTCGCACCCGACATGAAGCGCTACTACCAGCTGCTCAGCCGCTATAGCGCGGCCTTCGCTCTGCTGGCCGATACGTCGATGCTGGTGCTGGGCGGCAGCCTGAAGCGCCGCGAGCGCCTGTCGGCGCGCCTGGGCGACGTGCTGTCGCAGATGTACCTGATCAGCGCCACGCTCAAACGCTTCGAGGACGAAGGCCGCCAGGCGGCCGATGCGCCGCTGGCCCACTGGTCGATCCAGGATGCGCTGTACAAGTTGCAGGAAGCCATCGAAGGCGTGCTCGACAACTACCCCAACCGCTTCGTGGCCTGGAGCTTGCGCCGCCTGGTCTTCCCCTGGGGCCGCACGCAATCCCTGCCGTCCGACCAACTGGGGCAGGACGTGGCGCGGCTGCTGATCAACCCGAGCGCGACGCGAGACCGCCTGACCGCGGGCTGCCATCTGCCGGCGACCGAAGCCGAACCCGTGGGCGCGATCGAACTGGCCCTGGCCGCCACGCTGGACGCCGAACCCATCGAAGCCAAGATCCGCGAACTTGAAAAGCGCGGCGCGCTTGACGGCAATCCGCAGGCCAATGTGCGCGACATCGCCGACGCCGCCTTCGCCATCGGCGGCATCACCCCGGAAGAATTTGCAGTGGTGAAACGCCGCAACCGCTTGCGCGACACGGTGGTGAAAGTGGATGATTTTCCCTTTGACTTGCGCGCCGCGGACCAGGGCAGCCCCGCGGCCGAACGCAGGGTCGCCTGAAGGAGGCAGCGGATGGCATTCAAACCGGTTTACGTCGTCGACGGCGCCCGCACGCCTTTCCTGAAGGCGCGCACCGGCCCAGGCCCCTTCGCCGCCGGCGATCTCGCCGTGCAGGCCGGGCGCGCCCTGCTGCTGCGCCAGCCCCATGCGCCCACGGACCTGGACGAGGTCATCGTGGGCTGCGCCGCGCCGTCCCCCGACGAAGTGAACATCGGCCGCGTGATCGCGCTGCGCCTGGGCTGCGGCAACAAGGTGCCGGGCTGGACCGTGATGCGCAATTGCGCCTCGGGCATGCAGGCGCTGGATTCCGCCATCGCCAATATCCAGTCCGGCCGTTCCGAACTGGTGCTGGCCGGCGGCACGGACGCCCTGTCGCGCGCGCCGGTGCTGTACTCGGATGAGATGGTGCGCTGGCTGGCCAGTTGGTATGCCGCCCGCGGCATGGGCGCCAAGCTCGCGGCATTGGGCCGCTTCCGACTGCGCAACCTCGTGCCCGTCATCGGCCTGCTCAAGGGCCTGACGGACCCGGTGGTCGGCCTGTCCATGGGACAGACCGCCGAGAACGTCGCGACCCGCTTCGGCATCGACCGCGCGGCGATGGACGCCTATGCGGCCCAGAGCCATGCGCGCGCGCTGGCGGCCCGCGCGGCCGGCGCGCTGGGCGAGATCTCGCCGCTGATCGACACGCAAGGCAAGCTGTATCCCGACGACGACGGCGTGCGCGAGGACTCCACGCCCGAAAAACTCGCCAAGCTCAAACCCGTGTTCGACAAGCCCTGGGGCAACATCACCGCGGGCAACAGCTCGCAGGTGACGGACGGCGCCGCAATGCTGACGCTCGCTTCCGAGGAAGCGGTGCGCAAATGGAACTTGCGGCCGCTGGGCCGCATCGTCGACAGCCAGTGGGCCGGCCTCGATCCCGCGCAGATGGGCCTGGGCCCGGTGCATGCGGCCACGCCGATCCTGCAACGCCACGGCCTGGGCCTCAATGACCTGGACTTGTGGGAGATCAACGAAGCCTTCGCCGCCCAGGTGTTAGGCTGCCTGGCGGCCTGGCGCGACGATGCCTATTGCCAGGAACACTTCGGCACGCCGGCCTGGGGCGACCTCGATCCGGCCCGGCTCAACGTCGATGGCGGCGCAATCGCCATCGGGCATCCCGTGGGCGCTTCCGGCGCCCGCATCGTGCTGCACCTGCTCGCGGCCCTGAAGCGCCGCGGCGCCAGGCGCGGCATGGCGGCCATCTGCATCGGCGGCGGCCAAGGCGGCGCGATGCTGGTCGAAACCCTGGACGAGGACCGCCCATGACGACACTGGATACGCTATCCCACTGGCGCCTGGACCGCGATGCCGACGGCCTGGCGTGGCTGACCTTCGACCGCGCCGGCAGCGCGGTCAATGCCTTGTCCGCCGACACCATGAGCGAGCTGGCGGTGGTGCTGGATTCGCTGGACACGGCCCCGCCCGCGGGCCTGATCATCCAGTCCGGCAAGGCCACGGGCTTCATCGTGGGCGCCGACGTCAACGAATTCGCCAGCCTGGACACGCCGGAACAGGCGCGCGCGCTGGTCGCGCGCGGCTGGAATCTCTTCAACCGCCTGGCCGCGGTGCGCTATCCCACGCTGGCGTTGATCCAGGGCCACTGCCTGGGCGGCGGCCTGGAGCTGGCGCTGGCCTGCCGCTACCGGCTGGTGGCGGACCAGCCCGGCACCTCGCTCGCGCTGCCCGAAGTGATGCTGGGGATTTTCCCCGGCTGGGGCGGCATGCTGCGCCTGCCGCGACTGATAGGCGCGCCCGCCGCACTGGACATGATGCTGACCGGCCGCGGCGCCGACGCGCGCCGCGCCGCCGCATTGGGGCTTGCCGACGCGCGCGTGCCGCCGCGCCTGCTGCTGGCCGCCGCGCGCCAGACGGTGCTGTCGCGCAAGGCGCCGCGCCGCGCGCGCGGCTTCGGCGACTGGGCCAACCGCTGGCCGCTCAAGGCTATCGTCGCCAGCCGCGCCCGCAAGCAGATCGCCGCCAAGGACCCGCTGGGCCACTATCCAGCCGCGCCCGCCATCGTCGATATCTGGGAAAAGCGCGGCGGCAACGCCCTGCAGGCGCCCGCGCTGATCGACCGCATCATTTCCTCCGACACCGCCCGCAACCTGCTGCGGGTGTTCCGCCTGCAGGAGCGGCTGAAGGCCAACGGCAAACAGGCCGGCATCGCGCCCGCGCGCCACGTGCACGTGGTCGGCGCCGGCGTGATGGGCGGCGATATCGCCGCCTGGTGCGCGCTCAAGGGCATGACGGTCACCTTGCAAGACCAGGACATGGCGCGCATCGCGCCCGCCATCAAGCGCGCCGCCCAGCTCTACTCGCGCCGCCTGAAGGATCCGCGGCTGGCGCGCGCGGCGTTCGACCGCCTGATGCCCGACCCGGCGGGCGGCGGCGTGCCGCTGGCCGACATCGTCATCGAGGCCATCAGCGAACAGCCCGAGGCCAAACGCGCGCTCTACCGTTCGCTGGAACCGCGCATGAAGGCCGATGCCCTGCTCGCCACCAACACCTCCAGCCTGGCGCTGGAAACCTTGCGCGCAGGCCTCGCGCATCCAGAACGGCTGGTGGGCATCCACTTCTTCAATCCCGTGGCCAAGATGCCGCTGGTGGAGGTGGTGCACGCCGAAGGCGACGCAGGCGCCGCGCAAGCCCGCGCCTGCGCCTTCGTCGGGCAGATCGACAAGCTGGTGCTGCCGGTCAAGAGCGCGCCGGGCTTCCTGGTCAACGCCGTGCTGGCGCCCTATATGCTGCAAGCCATGCGCAGCGTGGACGAAGGCTTGGCGCCCGAGGCCGTGGACGCAGCCATGGTGGCCTTCGGCATGCCGATGGGTCCGCTGGAACTGGCCGATACCGTGGGCTTGGACATCGCGCGCGCGGCAGGCGAGGAACTTGCTGGCGGCGCCGAGCCGCCGCGCTGCCTGGCCGAGCGCCTGGCGCGCGGCGACCTGGGCAAGAAGAGCGGCCGCGGCTTCTACGTCTGGCGCGACGGCAAGCCGGCCAAGGGCGCCAGCCCGGCCGGCGCGCCCGCCGGGCTGGCGCAGCGCCTGATCCAGCCGCTGATAGACGCCACGCGCCAGCGCGTGGATGCGGGTATCGTCGCCGACGCCGACCTGGCGGACGCGGGCGTGATTTTCGGAACGGGGTTCGCGCCATTCACGGGCGGCCCCTTGCATTACCAGAGCAGTAACGCATTGCGCGATATAAGACCGGCTGAGGCCGATTAGGACCTGTACCCCCCTAAACCGGACCCACAAGACCGGCAGTGCCATAGAGACATCTATCCATCACGAGGAGGCAGTACCATGAGCAGACGTTCATTGTCCCTGAGCACCTTGTCGGCCCTCGTGGTCGGCCTGGGCGCGACCACGGCAACGCACTCGGCCGGCTTTCAGCTCCTGGAGCAGAACGCCAGCGGCCTGGGCAACGCCTATGCGGGCTCTGCGGCGAATCCGGAGAACGCCAGCATCATCTATTACAACCCGGCGGGCATGACCTACCTGCCCGGCTTCAACGTGTCCGGCGGCGTCAACCTGATCAAGCCGTCCTTCAAGTTTTCCGACAACGGCGACAGCCGCAACCCCAGCATTCCCGGCCTGCCGGGCACCGGCCTGGGCGGATCGCGCCCGACCGGCGGCAACGGCGGCGACGCCGGCAACCTGGGCGTGGTGCCCAATATGTACGCCTCCTGGCAATTGAACGAACAGTGGTACATCGGCCTGGGCGTGGGCGCTCCCTTCGGCCTGATGACCGAGTACGACGACGGCTGGGTGGGCCAGTACCACTCCAACAAGTTCGAGATCAAGACAATCAACGTCAACCCGTCGATCGCCTACAAGGTCAACGAGAAGTTCTCCATGGGCTTTGGCTTGAATTGGCAGCACATCGACGCCAATTACAAGAAGAAGACCGTGCTGCCGGTTCCGGGCCTGCCGCTGGGTACCACTGGCGACGCCGACTTGAACCTCAAGGGCGACGCCTGGGGCTGGAACGTGGGCTTCATGCTGCAACCGACGGAAGACACCCGCATCGGCCTGTCCTACCGCTCCAAGATCAAGCACACGGCCAAGGGCGATACTGACATCACCAGCATCTATCCGCGTGGCAACTCGGTGTCGTTCGACGCCAAGGCAACCGTGTCCCTGCCCGACACACTGATCCTGAGCGCGGCGCACCAGTTGAACGAACGCTGGGAGCTGCTGGGCGACGTCTCATGGACCGGCTGGAGCAGCATCCCCAACCTGAAGATCCGCAACTCGGGCCCTGGCGCGCGCGATGACGAGCTGCCGCTGAACTTCCGCGACAGCTGGCGCGTCGCCCTGGGCGCCAACTACAAGTTCGCGCCCAACTGGAAGTGGAAGTTCGGCGTCGCCTTCGACCAGTCGCCCGTGTACAAGGAAGCCGACCGCCCGACCTCGCTGCCGGACAACGACCGCTACTGGCTCTCGACCGGCGTGCAGTGGCAGGCCACCAAGGACACCACGCTCGACGTGGGCTATACCTATCTCTATCTGCGCAAGACGGACATCGATACGACGTCCGGCAGCCAGCTGACCAAGGGCCGCGTCGCGGGCACCTATGACAGCAATGCCCACATCCTGGGCATACAGCTGTCGTCCCGCTTCTAACCCGCCCCGGATGGCGGACCAGTCCAGTCCGGACCGCCCCGCCATCCGCTTTTTTTCAGGAGACTGCCTTGAGCAAGTTCGTCGTCAAACACGTCGCCGTCCTGGGGGCCGGCGTCATGGGCGCGCAGATCGCCGCCCATCTGGCCAATGCCGGCGTGCCCGTCACGCTGTTCGACCTGGCCGCCCCCGAAGGCGACCGCAACGGCACGGTCAAGAAGGCGATCGCCGGCTTGAAGAAGCTGGAGCCCGCGCCGCTGGCCGGCGCTGCGCGCCTGGCGTACATCACGCCCGCCAACTACGACGACGACCTGGAACAGCTGCGCGGCTGCGACCTGGTCATCGAGGCCATCGCCGAACGCATGGACTGGAAGACCGCGCTGTACGAGCGCATCGCGCCGCACGTGGCCCCTGGCGCCATCATCGCCTCCAACACCTCGGGCCTGTCGATCGACGCGCTGGCCAACGCCCTGCCCGCAGGCCTGCGTGACCGCTTTTGCGGCATCCACTTTTTCAATCCGCCCCGCTACATGCGGCTGGTGGAGATCATCGCCACCTCGCACACCCAGCCCGCCGTGCTCGACCAGCTTGAAACCTGGCTGACCTCGACCCTGGGCAAGGGCGTGATCCGCGCGCTGGACACACCCAACTTCGTGGCCAACCGCATCGGCGTGTTCTCGATCCTGGCAGCGATGCACCACACGGCCCGCCTCGGCCTGGCGTTCGACGAGGTCGACGCGCTGACCGGGCCGAAGATCGGCCGCCCCAAAAGCGCAACTTACCGCACCGCCGACGTGGTCGGCCTGGACACGCTAGCCCACGTGGTCGGCACCATGGAAAAGAACCTGCCGGACGATCCCTGGCACCGCTACTTCACGCTGCCCGAGTGGCTCTCGGCCCTGATCGCCAAGGGCGCGCTGGGCCAGAAGACGGGCGCCGGCGTCTACCGCAAGCAGGGCAAGGAGATCCAGGTGCTGGACCTGAAGGCCCAGGATTACGCGCCCGGCTCCGGCAAGCTGGCCGACGAAGTCGCCGCCCTGCTGAAGGAACGCGACCCGGGCAAGCGCTTTGCCGCGCTGCGCGCCAGCAGCCACCCCCAGGCCCAGTTCCTGTGGAGCCTGTTCCGCGACATCTTCCACTACAGCGCCGTGCAGCTTGAACACGTGGCCGACAACGCGCGCGACCTGGACCTGGCCATGCGCTGGGGCTTCGGCTGGGCCCAAGGTCCGTTCGAGACCTGGCAGGCCGCCGGCTGGCAGGCCATCGCCGCCGCGGTTGCCGAGGACATCGCCGCCGGCCAGGCCATGAGCGACGCGCCGCTGCCCGCCTGGGCGCTGGAACCGGACCGTCAGGGCGTGCATGCGCCGCAAGGCTCCTATTCCGCGCGCACCGGCCAGTTGCGCCCGCGCTCGACGCTGCCGGTGTACCGCCGCCAGTTGTTCCCCGAGCGCGTGTATGGCGAAGGCGCCAGCGAGCGCGGCGTCACGATCTGGGAAAACGAAGGCGTGCGCCTGTGGAACCTGCCGCAGGCCGACGCCGGCGTCGCCATCCTCTCGGTCACCTCGAAGAATCACACCCTGGGCGCCGAAGTGCTGGAAGGCATCCTGCAAGCGGTGGCGCGGGCCGAGCGCGAATACGACGGCCTGGTCATCTGGCATGACGCGCCCTTCGCCGTGGGCGCCAACCTGCAACAGGTCGCCGAGGCCTGCGCCGCCGGCCAGTGGGACATGCTGGAGGCCACGGTCGAAAAATTCCAGCGCACCTCGCAGTCGTTCAAGTACGCGCAGATTCCCACCGTGGCGGCCGTGCAAGGCATGGCGCTGGGCGGCGGCTGCGAGTTCCTGATGCATGCCTCGCATCGGGCGCTGGCGCTGGAAAGCTATGTCGGGCTGGTGGAAGCCGGCGTCGGGCTGATTCCGGCCGGCGGCGGCAGCAAGGAATTCGCCGGCCGCGCCGCTGCCCTGGCGGCCGCGACCGCCACGCCGGGCGAGGTCTTCCCCTACCTGCAGCCGGTGTTCCAGACCATCGCCATGGCGCAGGTCGCCAAGAGCGCGCGGGAAGCCATCGCCGCGGGCTTCGCCCGCGAGCACGACATCGTCGTGTTCCATCCCGACGAGTTGCTGTACGTCGCCATCGGCCAGGCCCGCGCCGCGGCCGAGGCCGGCTACACGCCGCCGCCCCGCCTGCGCGACATTCCCGTCGCCGGCCGCAACGGCATCGCCAACTTCGAAATGGTGCTGGTCAACATGCGCGAAGGCGGCATGATCAGCGCTCACGACTACCGCGTGGCGCGCAGCGCCGCCGTCGCCCTGTGCGGCGGCGAGGTCGAAACCGGCGCCAAGGTCGACGAGGAATGGCTGCTGGCGGTGGAACGCAAGGAATTCGTGGCGCTGCTGCGCACGCCTGAAACGCAGGCCCGCATCCGCCACACCCTGGACACCGGCAAGCCCCTGAGGAACTGACATGAGCAAGCAGATTCAAGACGCCTACATCGTCGCCGCCACGCGCCTGCCGGTGGGCAAGCGCAACGGCGCCTACATCACCACCCGTCCCGACGACATGCTGGCGGCCGCGCTCAATGGCGCGCTGGCCCAGGTCCCGGGCCTGGATGCCGCGCGCATTGACGACGTCATCGCCGGCTGCGCCATGCCGGAAGCCGAACAGGGCATGAACGTGGCCCGCATCGGCCTGCTGCTCGCCGGCCTGCCGCAAAGCGTGGCCGGGGTCACCGTGAACCGCTTCTGCGCCTCCGGCCTGCAGGCGGTGGCGGACGCCGCGGCCCGCATCCGCACCGGCGAAGCCGACATCATGATAGGCGCGGGTACCGAATCCATGAGCGCCATGCCGCAGATCATGGGCAACAAGGTGTCGATGAACCCGGCCATCTTCGAACACCAGGAGAACATCGGCATGGCCTTCGGCATGGGCCTGACCGGCGAAAAAGTCGCCGAACGCTGGAAGGTCTCGCGCGAGGACCAGGACGCCTTCGCCCTGGCCTCGCACCAGAAGGCCTGCGCGGCCATCGCCGCCGGCCATTTCCGCGCCGAGATCACGCCCTATGAGACCGTATCGCGCCAGCCCGGCGACGCCAGCGGCACGGTGCGCGTCACACGCCGCCTGGTCGAGGTGGACGAGGGTCCGCGCCCGGACAGCAGCGCCGCGGCGCTGGCCCGGCTGAAGCCCGTGTTCGCCGCGCGCGGCAGCGTTACCGCCGGCAACAGCTCGCAGATGTCCGACGGCGCCGCCGCCGTGATCCTGGTATCCGACCGCATCCTGCGCGAATTCAACCTCAGCCCGCTGGCGCGCTTTGCCAGCTTCGCCGTGGCCGGGGTGCCGCCCGAGGTCATGGGCATCGGTCCCGTCGCGGCCATTCCCAAGGTGCTGCAACGCGCCGGTATCGGCCAGGACGCGCTGGACTGGATCGAACTGAACGAAGCCTTCGCCGCCCAGTCGCTGGCCGTCATCCGCGAACTGAAGCTGGATCCGTCCAAGGTGAACCCGCTGGGCGGAGCGATCGCGCTGGGCCACCCGCTGGGCGCCACGGGCGCGATCCGCACTGCCACCATCACCCACGGCCTGCGCCGCACGGGCGGCAAGTACGGGCTGGTGACCATGTGCATCGGCACTGGCATGGGCGCGGCGGGCCTGTTCGAGGCGATGTAGGCGGAGCGACGCGGAGCATGAAGCCCTATTGGTTCAAGAACCTGTCGCCGACCTGGCGGGCGCGCCTGATGCGGGTGGGGTTCAACCTGCATCCGGCGTTCCGCGCCACTGGCGGCAAAGTGGTGCATGTGTCCGCGGACTTCCACCATATCCGCATCAAGCTGCCGCTGCTGCGGCGCACCCGCAATATCGTCGGCTCGATGTATGGCGGTTCGCTATTCGCCGTGACCGATGGCGCCCACCCCACGATGCTGATGTCCGCGCTGGGCGCGGACCATATCGTGTGGGACAAGGCCGCCTCCATCCGCTACCGCAAGCCGGCGTACGCCACGCTGTACGTGGACTTCCGGCTTGCGCCCGGCGAAATCGCGGAAATCCGCGCGATCCTGGCGCGCGACCATGAAACCACCCGGACCTACACGGTGGAACTCAAGGATCGCGACGGCGTGGTCTACGCCGTCGTGGAACGCACGATCTATATCGCAGACAAGAAGTTCTACAAACAGAAGAACACTGGAGGAGACTCATGCGCCGTATCCCCGGAGGGCGAACCCTCGCCCTGAGCCTGATGTTTGCCGCCTGCCTGGCCGGCGCCCCCGCCCAAGCCGCCGACCTGGAAGTCGCCGGCGTGCGCGTGCCGGACAGCCTGTCGGAGGGCGGCCGCGCGCTGGTGCTGAACGGCGCCGGCGTGCGCACCAAGTTCGTCGTCAAAGTCTACGTGGCCGCGCTGTACGCCACCGCGAAAAGCAGCGATGCGGCCGCGCTGATCAACAGCGATGAACCGCGCCGCATGCGCTTGCGGCTGCTGCGCGACGTGGACAGCAAAAGCCTGGACGAAGCCCTGCAGGACGGATTGCGCGACAATACGTCCACACAGGAACTGGCCGAGCTGAAAGCGCCGGCCGGCCGCCTGTCCGCCCTGATGGCGGAAATCGGCTCGGTGCGCGAAGGCGACGTGGTAGACCTGGATTTCGACGCCCGCGGCGTCGCGGTCATGGATAACGGCAAACTGCGCGGCCGCATCGACAGCCCCGCATTCGCGCGCGCCCTGCTGCGGGTCTGGCTGGGCGAAAAGCCCGCCCAAGCCTCCCTGAAAAAAGCCCTGCTGGGCGGCTAGCGCTCCAGGCGCGTCTTGCAGTACAGGCCCTAGACGGAAATCCGGTAAATGGAACGAATCTGGCAGAAAAGCTATCCCGCGGGCGTACCCGCGGAGATCGAGATGGACGGCGTGACGACGCTGGTGTCGGTCGTGCGCGAGAGCTGCCGGCGCTACGCCGGCAAGACCTCGTACATCAGCATGGGCAAGTCGCTCAGCTATGCCGGGCTGGACCGGCTGACGCGCGACTTCGCCGCCTGGCTGCACGCCAATGGCCTGGGCCGCGGCGACCGTGTCGCGCTGATGATGCCCAACCTGCTGCAGTACCCCGTGTGCCTGTTCGGCGCCCTGCGCGCCGGCTGCGTGGTGGTCAACTGCAATCCGCTCTATACCCCGCATGAGCTCCAGCACCAGTTGGCAGACTCGGGCGCCCGCGTCATCGTGGTCGCGGATAACTTCGCCGCCACGGTGCAAAACGCCCTGGACGGGACCGCGATAGAGCGCGTGGTGGTGACGTCCATCGGCGAGCTGCTGGGGCCGCTCAAGGGGCGCCTGGTGGATTTCGTGGTCCGCCGCGTCAAGCGCATGGTGCCCGCATGGTCCCTGCCCGGCGCCGTCCGGCTGGGCGATGCGCTGCGCGCCGGAGGCGCCGCGCCTTTCACGGAAGTGGCGCTGGACCAGCGCGACCTGGCCTGCCTGCAATACACCGGTGGCACCACCGGCGTGGCCAAGGCCGCCATGCTCACGCACGGCAACCTGGTGGCCAACCTGAACCAGGCCTATGCCTGGGTCAGGCCGCTGGTGACCGAAGGCGAGGAATGCATCGTGACGGCCCTGCCGCTGTATCACATCTTCGCGCTGACGGCGAACTGCCTGACCTTCATGAAGATGGGCGCCAGCAACCTGCTCATCATCAACCCGCGCGACATCCCCGGGCTGGTCAAGGAAATGCGCAAGGTGCCGTTCTCGGCCTTCACGGGCGTAAACACACTGTTCAACGCGCTGCTCAACAACCCGGATTTCGCGCGCCTGGATTTTTCGCGGCTGCGCCTGACGATGGGCGGCGGCATGGCGGTGCAACGCTCCGTGGCGGACCGCTGGCGCGCCGTCACTGGCCGTTCGCTGGCGCAGGCCTACGGCCTGACCGAAACCTCACCCGCGGTCACGATCAATCCGCTGGACGTGCAGGAATTCACCGGATCGATCGGCCTGCCGGTGCCGTCCACCGAAATTTCCATCCGCGACGACGAAGGCCGTGAACTGGGCATAGGCGAGACCGGCGAAATCTGCGTGCGCGGCCCCCAGGTCACGCAGGGCTATTGGCAACGGCCCGACGAAACCGCGCTGGTGCTGTATCCGGATGGGTTCCTGCGCACCGGCGACGTCGGCTACGTGGACGAGAAGGGTTACGTGTTCCTGGTGGACCGCAAGAAGGACATGATTCTGGTGTCCGGCTTCAACGTCTATCCCAACGAGGTCGAGGACGTGGCTGCCCTGCATCCGGGCGTGCGCGAAGTGGCGGCGGTGGGCGTGCCAGACGAGCGCTCGGGCGAAGCCGTCAAGCTGTACGTGATCCGCAAGGATCCCGCGCTGGATGCCGAAACCCTGATCGCGCATTGCCGCAAGCAGCTGACCGGCTACAAAGTACCGCGCTACATCGAGTTCCGCGATGATCTGCCACGCACCAATGTCGGCAAGATCCTGCGCCGCGAGCTCAAGCCGGCAGCGCAGCAGGCCGCGCCGGCGCCCGTCCGGCAGCCGGGCCAGGCCTGAATCCGCCGGCTCGCCGGGTACGCGAGCCGGCGCCTTGCGCTACAGTCCGGACTACCACTGGCCGAAGTACACCCCTGCCCGCTTGTGGGCGTTGGTGCCCTTTTCCACGGCTTCGTCGCTGATGGTGGTGCGGCGCTTGCCGCGCAGCATCCATTCCAGCAGGCGCTGGCGCAGCGCCTGGCGCGTTTCGGCGTGCGCGCTGCTCGCGCCCAGGTCCTGGTATTCGTCGGGATCGGCCTGCAGGTCGAAGAGCTGCTCGCGCTCGTCCAGCCAGTACACGTAGCGCCAGCGGTCCGTGCGCACCGACCAGGCGCGGGCGTTCTGCGGCGTCTTGCCGCAAAGAACGCGAGCCTGGCGGAAGCTGTAGTCCAGCTCGGAGTACACGCAGTCGCGCCAAGGCGTGGCGATGTCGCGGCCGTGCAGCAAAGTCTGCAATTCGCGGCCCTCCAGCCGGTGGCCAGGCCCGGGCGTACCCAGCGCGCGCAGCACCGTGGGCACCAGGTCCACGCTTTCCACCATGTCGTCCAGCGCGCGGCCGCGCGTGGCGTCAGCCCCGGCCGAAGGGTCCATGACGATGAAGGGCACGCGCTGCGCGGTGTCGTAGAACAGCTCTTTTTCGCCCAGCCAGTGATCGCCGAGGAAATCGCCGTGGTCCGAAGTGAACACGATAAGCGTGTTCTTCATCAGGCCCGCGCCTTCCATGTAGTCGAACAGCCGGCCCAGATGATCGTCCAGCTGGCGGATCAAGCCCTGGTAGGCCGGACGCACCACGCGCACGCAATCGTCGGTGGCAAAGCTGACGCTCTCTTCATGCTGCCGGTAGGCAGCCACCACCGGGTGCGCCGTCTCCAGTTCTTCCCGATTGCGCCGGACCGGCAGGCATTGGTCCGGGGTGTAGCGCTTGTGATAGGGATCCGGCGCCATGTAGGGCCAGTGCGGCTTCACGTAACTCAGGTGCAGCACCCAGGGCTGGCTGCCGCGCCGCTTCATGAAGTCCAGCGCCTGGTCCGTCATGTAAGCGGTCTCGGAATGCGGCTCGGCCACGCGCGCGGGCAGATGCGCGTTGCGCATGTTCCAGCCGCTGACCACCCGGCCGCCCGCGTCGACCGCGGCGATCACGTAGTCGCTCCAGGGGTCCGCGCTCTCGTACCCGTGGCGCCGCAGAAAGGCGGGATAGCCGCTTTCGTCGCCCGGCGCGTGGTGGCCGTCGTAGCGGTCCAGTTCGGCGAAGCCGCCGCGGCTGAGCAGTACGCCCAGCTCGGAGCTGCCGTCGATGGCCAGCCGCTCCATGCCGGCCTTGTCGGGGATGATGTGGGTCTTGCCGGCCAGCGCCAGTTCGCGGCCCTGCCCCGCCAGGTACTCGCCCAGCGTGATCTCGTTGACCGACAGCGGCACGCGGTTCCAGGTAGCGCCGTGGCGCGAGGGATAACGCCCGGTGTAGTAGCTCATGCGCGACGGTCCGCACACGCCCGAGTTCACGAAGGCGCGGTCGAAGCGCGCGCCGCGCGCCGCCAACGCGTCCAGGCTGGGCGTCTGCAGGTAGGGATGGCCATAACAGCTCAGGTGATCCGCCCGCAGTTGGTCGGCCATGATGAACAACACGTTCTGCACATCGCTCATCGCCGTCCTCCTATTGCGTGGCCGTGAAGCCGGATGCGCGCACCACGGGCTCCCATTGCTTGCGGTAGGCGGCCAAGGCGTCGGCCGTGCCGCGCGCATCCAGCGACACCGGTTCCAGGTATGCGGCGCGCACGGCCTCTTGCATGGCGGGCTCGCGTAGCACCGCCGCGATGTCCGCGCCCAGCCTGTCGGCCTTGGCCTGCGGCATCGCGGCCGGCGCGAAGAACGCGTTCCAGCCTTCGGCCGCCAGGTTCACTCCGCCCTCCTTGAAGGTGGGCACGTCCTTCAGTTCGGCATCGCGCGCGTCGCCGGACACGGCAAGGATGCGGATCTTGCCGGCGCGATGCTGCGGCAGCAAGGTGTCCAGCGTATCTATGCCTTGCGGCAGGATGCCCCCTATCAGTTCGGAAATCAGCGGCGCCGATCCGCGGTAGCCGACCACTTCCGGTTCCTGGCCCAGTTCGCGGCCCAGCATCAGCGCGAAGAAGTGCGGCAGGCTGCCGGTGGCCGGCACGCCCACGGCGAACTGCTTGGGGTTGGTCTTCAGCCACTGCCGCAGGCCGGCCAGGTCCTGGATCGGCGAATTCGCCGCCACCGCCAGCGCAAACTTGTAGCTGCTGACCAGCGACACGGGCTTGAAGTCGCGCTGCGCGTCATAGCCGGGTTGGGCGTAGACCAGCGGCGCCACCACCATCACGGCCGGGTTCGCCAGCATCAGTACGTTCTGGCCTGCCGGCGCCGCGTGCAGGGCTTGCGCCGCGATGCGGCCGCCCGCCCCGGTCTTGTTCTCGACCACCACGGGTACACCGACCCGGTCCTTGAGCCGGTCCGCGACCAGCCGCGCGATGCGGTCCGAACTGCCGCCCGGCGGGTAACCCACCACCACCGTCAGCGTCCCGTCCAGCGGGGACTGCTGCGCCCCGGCCAGCGGTGCGGCCCCCGCAAGTACCACTGCCGCGGCAGCGCCCGATATCCATCTACGCATGGTCCACTCCTGGAGACAGTGGCCCGCTGTCGATTATGGTTGTCACTGCATGGCCAATACCCAAATAGGGAAATTGAATTTAGCAACGCGCGCATTTGTTGATCTAATCCAGGACTGCCCATAACGATATGCAGCGCGAACTGCAACGCCACCTGGAGGAAACGCCATGCCGAACATCCCCGAACCCGGCCAACGCCAGCTTGCCGACATGCTGATGTACCGGCTGTACCAGGCGTGGTCGCAATCCAATCCGGTATTCCTGCGCCTGTGCGAAGGACGCTTTGGCATCACGCGCCGCGAATGGCGCGTGCTGGCCTGTGCCGTCGAGGGCGGTACCATGAATTCGGCCGAACTGGCGGCCGCGGCCAAGCTCGACCTGACGCGCACCTCGCGCACCCTGGGCGCGCTATGCGAGAAAGGCTGGCTGCGCCGCCTGCACGACAGCGCGGACCGCCGCGTGGTGCGCGTGGAAGCGACGGCCGAAGGCATCGCCCGCTACGACGCCCTGCTGCCCGAGGTCTCGCGCCTGAACGACCTGCTGGTGCAGGACCTGAGCGATGACGAGGTCGCCTTGCTGCGCAATTTTCTCGGCCGCATCGAGCAGCGCGGCCGCCGCATGGCCGAGGACAATATCGTCTCGGAAAAGGCCAGCCGGCGCGACGGCGGCACCCGCCGGCTGCGGCACGCATGAACGATCTGTCGTACCCCGCCAACAGGCGCGTGGCGGCAACGCCCCTTCCGGATGCGATCGCAAGCCACTGATAGCACGGCATTTTTCTCCTTCCACCTTACTGCCCGGCAAGCTTTGCAGGGCTTTTTTACATCTGCGGCCCATGCATTTCCTGACAGCGGCGATGCACTAAATTAATAATAGTTATCGTTGTCATTTGCATGCGCAATCGGCTGATATCAGGCCGCAGGGGAAATCCATTGAAACGCCACTCTCATTCCGCCGCCCGGCGCGCGCGGCCGCTGATCCTGTTGCCCACCGCCGCCGCGCTTGCGGCCTGCCTGGGCGCCATAGCCCAGGCCCAGCCCGCCGCATCCAGCGAACCCGCCACCATCCTGCCGGCCGTGCAGGTCACCGGCACCGGCGAAACCGCGACCAGCCCGGTCGAAGGCTACGTCGCCACGCGCAGCGCCACCGCCACCAAGACCGACACGCCCTTGTCGGAAACGCCGCAAGCCATCACCGTGATCCCCCGCGAGCAGATCGTGGACCAGGGCGCGCAGAACATCCAGGACACCATGAACTACGCGGCCGGCGTGCGCCCCAATGCGTATGGCGTGGACAACCGCGCCGACTACGTGCGGATCCGCGGCGTGGAGCCGGTGCAATACCTGGACGGTTTGCGCCAGTACTTCAGCTTCAACAATCCGCGCACCGAGGTCTATGCGATGGAGCGGGTGGAAGTGCTGCGCGGCCCTTCTTCCATGCTGTATGGACAGGGCAGCACCGGCGGCATCGTCAACCTGGTCAGCAAGCGCCCCCTCGAAGAGACTCAACGCGAGATCGGCGTGGTGCTGGGCAACCACAACCGCCGCGAGATCCAGGCCGACCTGACGGGTCCAGCCAGCGAGGACGGCCAGTGGCTGTACCGCGTCATTGCGGTGGGGCGCGACAGTGACACCCAGGTGCAGTACGCGCCGGACGACCGCCTGATGCTGGCGCCGTCCTTGACCTGGCGTCCCAGCGCGGCAACCTCGCTGACGCTGCAGGCCACCTGGCAGAAGGACCGCGCCGGCACCACGCAGTCCTTCCTGCCGTGGAGCGGCTCGGTGCAGGAAAATCCCAACGGCCGCATCCCGACCCGGCGCTTTGCCAGCGAGCCCGGGTTCGACGCCTACGACACCGAGCAATTCAGCGTGGGCTGGCTGTTCGAGCACCAGTTCAACGACACTTGGAAAGTACGGCAGAACTTCCGCAATACGGTCAGCAGCGTCGACTACAAGACGCTCTATCCCAACGTCTACGGCGCGCGCCGCGGCGATTCCTACATCGATCCGGAACAGACCACCGTCGACCGCATCTTCTACGTCAACAAACCGCGCATGCGCACGCTCTTGGCCGACCAGAACCTGGAAGGCAAGCTGAACTGGGGCCGCACCGAGCACACGGTGATCTTCGGCATGGACTATTCGCGCTACCGCGAGACCAGCAAGACCGCGGGCGGCGCGGGCTCGCCGCTGGACCTGTATCACCCCGTGTACGGCAACTCGCCCGAATACGAACTGTCGGACAACCCCAAGATCAACCAGCAGCAGATCGGCTTCTACGCGCAGGACCAGATCAAGTTCGACAAGAACTGGATCTTCCTGGCCGGCATCCGTCGCGACCGCGCCGACAGCACCACCGAAGGCCAGGACCGCGAAACCGACATGGCCACCACCAAGCGTTTCGGCCTGATGTACGCGGCCGACAACGGCTGGTCGCCCTACCTCAGCTATAGCGAATCGTTCACGCCCATTGCCGGCGCCGACTTCTACAACCAGCGCTGGAAGCCCATGCGCGGCAAGCAGGTCGAAGCCGGCATCAAGTACATGCCGAAGGATGTCGACATCGAATTCACGGCCGCCGCCTACGACCTGCGCGAAAAGAACCGTCAGACCAACGATCCAAACAATCCCAACAACCAGATCCAGGCCGGCAAGACCCGCACCCGCGGCGTGGAACTGGAGCTGCGCGGCCGCGTCACCAAGGACGTGGACGTGATCGCCAACTACATCTACACCGACCTGGATCCGCAGCTGGAGGCGCAGCCCAAGCACATGGCCTCCATGTGGGGCAAGTACCGCTTCGCGCTGGCCGGCCAGCCTGGCTTCGCGGTGGGCGCGGGCGTGCGCTACCTGTCGGCGTTCCGCGACGGCGGCGCTCCGGAAACGCCGGCAGTCACGCTGTTCGACGCCATGCTCAGCTACGACAATGGCCCTTGGCGCTATGCGTTGAACGTGAACAACATCGCGGACCGCACTTATGAGGTGGTCTGCCTGGACCGCGGCGACTGCTTCTACGGCGCGCGCCGCACCGTCATGCTGAGCGGCGCCTACCGCTTCTAGAATCGGAACTCCCTCCTGGGCGGGAAAACCTGTACGTACATGCTGTACGTACAGGTGTACACTACGGTTTTTCATCCCTGATCAACCGTCTGACAGACGCGCGCTCGAACGTCTGCAACCCAGAAAAACCGTCTTGGAGACTCCGATAGTGTCGACCGAAACTACCCGCTCGCCCTTTTTTGGCACGATGCAGAAAATCCCCGGTGGATTGATGCTGGTGCCGCTGATCCTGGGTTCCCTGATCGGCACCTTCGCGCCCGACGCCCTGGCGATCGGCGGCTTCACCACGGCGTTGTTCAAGAACAGCGCCCTGCCCCTGATCGCGCTGCTGATCTTCGCCACCGGCACCCAGGTCAATGCGCGCACGGGCGGCCCCATCCTGGCCACCGCCGGCACCATCCTGCTGATGAAGACGCTGGTGCCCGCCACCCTCATCATCATCCTGGGCAGCTACGTCGGCCTGGACGGCGTGCTCGGCGTCTCCATCCTGGCGTTGCTGGCGGCCTTCGACAACAGCAACGGCGGCCTGTGGCTGGCCTATACCGGCCAGTACGGCGACGCCCGCGATCGCGGCGCCTATGTGGCCAGCGCGGTCAACGACGGCCCCTTCTTCAGCCTGCTGTTCCTGGGCGCCTCGGGCCTGGCCGACATCCCCATGATCGCCCTGGTGGCGGCGCTGGTGCCGTTCCTGCTGGGCGTGGTGGTCGGCAACCTGGATCCCAAGTGGCGCGACGTGCTCAAGCCCGTGCCCAACATCGTCATCCCGTTCTTCGCCTTCTCGCTGGGCACCGGCATCAACCTGGGCGCCGTGGTTTCCGGCGGCATCAGCGGCCTGATCCTGGGCCTGATCATCAGCCCCATCACCGGCGGCCTGGTCTACCTGGGCTATCGCTACATCCTGAAGCGCGGCGGCAAGAGCGGCCTGGGCTTCGCGGCCGGCACCACCGCCGGCAATGCCATCGCCACTCCCGCGGTCGTGGCGGCAGCCGATCCCAACTTCCAGCAATACGTGTCGACCGCCACCGCGCAGGTCGCCGCCTGCGTGCTGATCAGCTCGATCCTGGCCCCGATGCTGGCCTCGTACTTCCTCAAGCGCGCCGGCGAGCTCAAGTCCGAGGACGCCGACCCCGCGGTCGCGCCCGCCCTGCGTGAAGCGCGCGGAGAAGCGCTTTGAATCCCGCCATCGCCATCGTCGCCGATGACCTGACCGGTTCCGGCGACACGGCGGTGCAGTTCGTGCGCGCCGGCTGGAACACGCACCTGTCCATCGGCGGCGCCGACGAGGCGCTGTCGGGTCCGGGCGCCGCCGGCGTGGAAGTGCTGGCGGTCACGACCAACAGCCGCCCCCTGTCGGCCGCCGACGCGGCCGAAGTCGTCTGGCAGAACGTGCGGCGCCTGCGCGCGGCCGGCGTCACGCGCCTGTACAAGAAAGTGGACTCCACCTTGCGCGGCGCCTTCAAGGCCGAGATCGACGCCGCGCGCGAGGCCTGGGGACCGGACACCGTGGCGGTGATCTGCCCGGCCTTTCCGGCCACCGGCCGCACCGTCGAACAAGGCGTGCTCTACGTCAACGGCAAGCCGGTCACCGAGACCTCGGCGGCCACCGATCCGGTCACGCCCGTGACCGAAAGCCATATCCCGACGCTACTGGGCTGCGCCCATGTAGCGGCGCAAGACGGCGACACGCCGCAAGCGCTGGCGGCGCGCATCCGCGCGGCCGGCAACACCGTGGTGGTCGACGCCGCCAACGAAGCCGACCTGGAGCGTCTGGCGCGCGCCATCGGCCTGCTTGGCGTGCACGTCCTGCCCGTGGGCGCGGGCGGCCTGGCCGTGCCGCTGGCCCGGGTCTGGGCAGGCGCCGACCAGACCGCGCCGGTGGTCGTGGTGGTGACCTCGCAACACAGCGCGGCGCGGGCGCAAGCCGCCGCGCTGCAAGCCTCGGGCGCGGACACCTGGACGCCTTCGCTGGCCCAATTGGCCGACGACGCCGCATGGCAGGCCTGGAGCCAGCCTCTGCTGCAGGCGCACGCGCAAGCCCCCGCGCAGGCCGGTACGGTGCTGCTGCTGGCGCCGGAAGGCCAACTGGACGGCCTGGATTCCGAGACCGTCGCCGCGCGCCTGGGCAGCCTGGCCGCGCAATTGATTGCCAGCGCCAACGCGGCCGGCGTGGTCGCCACCGGCGGCGACGGCGCGCGCAGCGTGCTGGTGGCGCTGGGCGCCCGCGGCATTGCGCTGGTGGATGAAGTCATGGGCGGCGTGCCCCTGGGCACGCTGACCGGAGGCACGGCCGCCGGCCTGCCCGTGGTGACCAAGGCCGGCGGCTTTGGCACCGAAGATGTACTGGTTCGCGCGGTGCGCGCGATCCGCGACAGGAGATTCAAGCGATGACACAACCCCAATCGGGCAAGCTGCCCCTGCTGGCCGTAACCCTGGGCGACGTGGCGGGCATCGGGCCGGAAATCACCGCCAAGATGCTGATGGGCCATGATGAACTGCGCCAGAAGGCCCGCCTGCTGGTGGTCGGCGACGTGGACGTGATGGCCAATGCCGTGCGCAGCCTGGGCGGCGACCCCGCCATCGTGCGCAAGCTGGACCGCGCGGCCGACTGCAGCAACACGCCCGGCACGATTGAAGTACTGCAGGCCGGCCCGTCGCTGGCCCATGTGAAGCTGGGCGAGATCAGCGCCGACGCGGGCGACGGCTCGGTGCGCTTCGTCACCACGGCCTGCGCCCTGGCGCGCGCCGGCGAGGTCGACGGCATCGTCACCGCCCCGCTCAACAAAGCCGCCATGCATGCCGCCGGCCACAAGTGGCCCGGCCACACCGAGCTGCTGGCGCACGAGTTCGGCGTCAAGACCTTCTCGCTGGTGCTGTCGGCCGGCGATCTCTACATTTTCCACGCCACCACCCACGTGTCGCTGCGCCAGGCCATCGAAGACCTGACCCCGGCGCGCATGCGCGCGGTGCTGCGACTGGCCGGTTCGTTCGCCCAGGCGCTGGGCCGCGGCGACCAGCCGGTGGCCGTATCGGGCCTGAATCCGCATGCCGGCGAAAACGGCATCTTCGGCAGCGAGGACGCCGACATCCTGGCGCCCGCCGTGGCCGAAGCCAATGCCGCCGGCATCCTGGCCGCCGGCCCCATCCCGGCCGACGCGCTGTTCCCGCAAGCCGTGCGCGGCAAGTGGAAGTTCGTGATTGCCTGTTACCACGACCAGGGCCACGCGCCCTTCAAGGCGGTGTATGGCGACGACGGCGTGAACATCACGGTGGGCCTGCCGGTCGTGCGCGTGTCCGTGGACCACGGCACCGCCTTCGACATCGCCGGCAAGGGTATCGCCCGCGAGGACAGCCTGATCCTGGCCGCCGAGCGCGCCGCGCATCTGGCCCCGGGCTGGACGCATGTGTGGGAAACTGCGCGGGCACAAACCGGAGGTTGATTCCCATGGCGCCCGCCACGCACGACGCATTGCCCGTACTTGACCGCTCCGGCGATATCCCGCTGCACGCCCAGGTGGCGACCCTGCTGCGCGGATATATCCGCACGAACAAGCTCGCGGCTGGCGCCGTGCTGCCCAGCGAGGCAGCATTGTGCGACCGTTTTGGCGTGGCGCGCAGCGTGGTGCGCCAGGCGCTGGCGGCTCTGGCCACCGAAGGCCTGATCCAGCGCGAAACCGGGCGCCCCGCCAGCGTGGCTGCACCGCAGGAGCACCGCCGGCTGGTGCAGCGGTCCACCGGCCTGTATGAGCAATTCGCGCAGTCCGGCGTTGCCTTGCAGACCCGCGTGCTGGCTTTCGCGCGTGCCCAGCCGCCCGCCGACGTGGCGGCCTTCTTCGGCACCACGCAGCTGCTGATGCTGGAACGCCTGCGCCATGTGGCCGACGCGCCGCTGGCCTACGTGCGCACCTGGCTGCCCGTCGACGCCGTGCCCGGCCTGCGCGCCGACGATCTGACCGACGCGTCCCTGCACGGCGTGCTGACGCGGCGCTTCGGCCTGCGTCCCGGCGCCGGACGCAATCAGATCCGGGCAGTCGCCGCCGACCAGGCGCTGGCGAAATTGCTGGGTACGCAAACCGGCACGCCCCTGCTGATGCTGCAAGGCCAGGGCATGGACCAGCATGACCGGCCGCTGGAATGGTTCACGACCTGGCACCGCGCCGAACAACTGGTGTTCGACGTGGACGTCAGCATGGGACATGAAAGCGTGCAGCCCCGGCTGCAGTCCCCCGCCGCCCCCGCCGACATCCCGGCTGGGGAACACGACCCGCTGGCGCGCGCCCAGGCCCTGGTGGCCGAACTATCCGCCGAACTGGCCAGGCTGCGCGGGCAGTCCTGAACCGGTTGTCCGACGCCGGCCGGCCTTGCCGTCGGCCATCGATCCCGTAGCAGCCGCAGAGCCCGTGCCAGGGCCTGCGGACGCTGCGGCCCCTATCCCAGCAAATTATCCCTGACGTGCAGCAGATGCCGCCGCACCGCCTCCATGGCGCGCTCGGCGTCGCGGTCATGCAGCGCATCGACGATTTCGCGGTGCTCCACCTGATACGACGCGCGCCGCTCTGGCGTCAGGCTCTTGCGCTTCAAGGCGCCCCAGGTCGCCTGCGACCGCGCCGCCGTCATCAGCGCGAATACTTTTTCGATGAAGAGGTTGTGGGTGGCCGTAGCCATCAATTCGTGCAGCCTGGCGTCCCAGATCTCGAACGCTTCGAAACTGTCGGCGGCCTCGGCCCGCGCACAGGCGTCCTGCATGGCCGCGAAATCGGCGGGGTTGCCGTGCTGCACCACCAACGCCGCAATGGCCGGCTCCAGCACCAGCCGCGCCGCCATCAATTCGGCCGGGCTGGTGGACAGCACTTCGGCACGCAGCAGTCCTTCAGCCTGCGCCAGGGTCGAGGGCGGATTGGCATAGGTGCCGCTGCCCACGCGCTGCGAGATCAGGCCTTCGTTCTTCAATTCCGCCAGGGTGCGGCGCACCGTTGAACGGCTGATGCCGAACTGTTCGCTCAGGGCGCGTTCCGTGGGCAGGCGATGGCCGGGGGCCCACGCGCCGGATTGCAGATTCTCGATGATGACCGCGCGCAGGGCGGAAGCTTTGTCCATGGACCTTTCCAGAATGGCTAGCGGCCAGATGATACCAATTCAGACCAATAAGCGCCCGAAAACTATTAATTTTTATAGGAGAATTGGTTCAGTTGGTATATTCTTTTGTGAAATTGGGCCTGAAAAATTAAGTAATTGGTACTTTTTGGTATTAAACAAGGCGGCCCGAACCGCCCAGGGAGCAAGCATGAAAATTGCAGTATTCCGGATCAATGGCGAACGCCGCATCGGCGTGGTTGCCGACGACGGCGCCAGCGTGACTGCCCTGGACTTCCCGCGCGAACTCGCGGCGGCCGGCGCGCTGACGGCCGTGGAGTGGCTGGCCGAAGGCCGCGCCTTGCCGGGCAAGATCGGCTCGTCCTACCGCTGGGACCAGGTGGAGCATGAAGCGCCCTTGCCGGCGCAGCGGCGCAACCTGTTCTGCGTGGGGCGCAACTATCACGCCCACGCCAAGGAATTGCGCGACTCCGTCTTCAAGGACAACGACGCCAACCCCGAATCCTGGCCCATCGTGTTCACCAAGGTGCCGCAGACGGTGGTCGGTCCGTGGGCTGACGTGCAACTGCCCGTGGGCGTCTCCGACAAGATCGACTACGAAGCCGAACTGGCGGTGGTGATCGGCAAGGGCGGCCGCAATATTTCCCGCGCCGAGGCCATGAGCCACGTCATCGCCTACACCGTGGTCAACGACGTCACCGCGCGCGACGTGCAGATGCGCCATCAGCAATGGGACCTGGGCAAGTCCTTCGACACCTTCTGCCCCATGGGCCCCTGGCTGGTGACGGCCGACGAACTGGACGGCCAGAAGACCCGCGTGCGCTGCTGGGTCAACGGCGAGCTGCGCCAGGACGGCAACACCGAAGACCTGATCTTCGACATCCCCACGCTGATCGAAACCTGCTCGCGCGGCATCACGCTGTATCCGGGCGACGTCATCGCCACCGGCACGCCGGCTGGCGTGGGCCAGGGCTTGAACCCGCCGCAGTTTCTCAAGCACGGCGATGTGGTGCGGGTGGAGATCGACGGCATCGGCCAGATAGAAAACCGCTTCGTCTGAGCGTAAGAGCCCCGGGATGAACACGGGGCGGCTCGGCAGTAAAAGCACAAGGAGTGAGACATGAATCTGCGTTGCTACCGGGCGGCCGCGGCTGCCTTGCTATGGCTGGGAGCCGCGAATGCGCTGGCTGCCGGCTATCCTGAACGTCCCGTGACCATGGTGGTGCCGTTCCCGCCCGGCGGCGTCGCCGACACCATCGCGCGGCCGTTGGCCCAGGCCATGGGCGACAAGCTGGGCCAGGCCGTCGTCATCGAGAACAAGGGCGGCGCGGGTGGCGCCATCGGCATCGGCCAGGCCGGCCGCGCCAAGCCCGACGGCTACACGCTGTTGATGAGCCTGTCGTCCATTTCCATCCTGCCCGCCGCCGACCGTCTGCTGGAACGCAAGCCGGCCTATCAGCTGGATCAGTTCGTGCCGATTGCGCGCATTACCGCCGATCCCACCGTGCTGGTAGTGCGCGCGGATGCGCCCTACAAGACGCTGCAGGAATTCGTCGACGCGGCCAAGAAGCAGTCGGGCAAGTTCAGCTACGGCTCTTCCGGCATCTACGGCACCATGCACGTGCCGATGGAGATGCTGCAGAACGCAGCCGGGATCAAGATGATGCACGTGCCCTTCACCGGCGCCGGCCCAGCCGTGCAGGCCCTGGTGGGCGGCCAGGTCGATGCCCTGGCCACCGGGCCGTCCAGCGTCATGCAGCTGATCCAGGCCGGTCGCGTCAAGGCGCTGGCGCATTGGGGCGACGGCAAGCTCGACAGCCTGCCGGAGGTGCCGTCCTTCAAGTCTCAGGGCTACGACATCAGTTTCGTGCAGTGGTCAGGCGTGTTCGCCCTGGCCGGCACGCCGCCGGCGGTCATCGACAAGCTGCGCCAGACCGTCAAGGACATCGCCAACAACCCCGAGGTCCAGGCCCGCATCGCCGGCACCGGCAGTCCCGTGCAGTACCTCGACGCGCCGGCCTTCGACGAGTACTGGAAGAAGGACTCGGCTTCGCTGGAAGGGGCGGTCAACCGGATCGGCAAGGTCGAATAGCCGCGCGCCGCGAAGCGCGCGCGCCCTGCCCGCTCACAACCGCAAGGCCGCCGGCGCCAACTGGCGCGCCAGCGCCTTGCGGTCGACCTTGCCCACCGCGTTCTCGGGCAGGCGCTCGATCCACAACACCTCGCGCGGCACATAGATCCGGCCCAGGCGCGCCAGCACCTCGGCCTGTATGCCGGACGCATCCGGCGCGGCGTCGCCCGCGCGCTGCACGAAGATCACGGGCACCTCGCCAAGATCCTCGTCGGGCGCGCCCACCACGCAGCAGGCGGCCACGCCCGGCAGGCCCGTCACCACGCCTTCGATCAGCGCCGGCGAGATGTTCTCGCCGCCGCGGATGATCACGTCCTTGATGCGGCCGGTGATGCTCAGATACCCCTGCTCGTCGAAACGTCCCAGGTCGCCCGTATGCAGCAGCTGCGGCGCGCCGGCGCCGGCGCTGTCCACGCCCACATAGCCCAGCATCAGGCTGTCGCCCGCGATGCAGATCTCGCCTTCGTTGCCCGGGGCGGCCTCGGCGCCGTCCGGCAGGCGCAAGGTGACGCTCTGGCCGGCCAGCACCGTACCCACCGAGCCCACGCGGCGCGCGGCGGGCGGGTTCATGGTGGAGGTGCAGGTGGCTTCCGACAGGCCGTAGGACACCACCAGCGGGCAGCCCAGGAAGGCTTCGATGCGCCTGTGCAGGGCTTCGGTGATCGGCGCCGAGCCGCAGCGCGCAAAGCGCAACGCCGCCAGGCTTGCGGGGTCGAACTGCAGTTCGAGCATGCGCGCGTACATGGTGGGTACGCCGGTGATGATGGTGGGCTGGAACCCGCGCAGCAATCCCGGCATGTCGTCCGCGCGGAAGCGTCCCGCCAGCGCCACGCAGGCGCCCGCCAGCAGCGGCGCGAAGATCTGGTTGTTGAGCGCATTGGTGTGATGCAGCGGCATCACGTGCAAGAGCCGGTCATCCTGCGTCAAGCCGGTATGCGCCAACACGCCGCGCGCATTGTTCGCCAAGCCGCGGTGGCTCAGCAGCACGCCCTTGGGATTGCCGGTGCTGCCGGAGGTGAACAGCAGCAGGCCCGCGTCGCCGGGCGCGGTCTCGGCGCCGCCTGTCCAATCCAACGGGCCTCGCGCCACGCCGGCCGCATCCAGCAAGCGGTCTGGCGCCAGGCCGCTGGCCCGCGCCGTCCCCGCGTTGGCCGCGTCGTGCAGCACCCAATCCAGCCCCACCGCCGCCACGCGGCGAGCAGTCTCCGCATCCGACAAGCGCGGCTCCAACGGGCACGGGCAGGCGCCCGCCGCCATCGCGCCCAGAATCGCCAGCACCTGCCCCAGCGACCGCTCCATCGCGATCGCCACATAACTGCCGCGCGCCACGCCAGCGGCGCGCAGGCCGCCCGCGATGCGCCCGACCTCCTGGCGCAGATCGGCATATGTCAGCGTGCCGTCCGCAGTCACGATAGCGGGTCGTTCGGCCCATTGCGGCTGGCTCCACAGGCGCGCGAAAGCAGCCACCAGCGTGGCGTCGGCAAGCGTCATGGCGACCTCCTAGCGCAGCGCGACGGCGGCGTCGCGTTCGAACTGCCCGTCGGGATCCAGCTCGCGCAAGGCGCGCGTCTCGGCCGCGGTAGGCGGCGCAGACGGCTCGGCGCCGCCGGCATCGAATTCGAAACCGGTGCGCTCGCGCACTTCGGACAGGCTGGACTCCGGGTGCCAGGACTGCAAGGCCAGCCGCCCGTCGCGCTTGACGAACACGGCGATCGGCGTGACCACGCCATGGAATCCGCCCCAGGACGTCATGAAGTCCAGCTTCGGCACGAAGGTGCGGCGCGAATGCTCGGTGCGCCAGGTGCAGGCACGCCTGGCGGTGGGCAGCATCACCGCGCCGCCCCCGCCGCCCGGCAGGCGCACCTTGGGCTCATGCCAGTCGCCGATGCAGGAATTGTTGGCGCAGCCAGCACCGTCGATCTGCGCCGCACCCAGGAAGGTCAGGTCCATGCGGCCGCGCGTGCAGAGGTCGTAGAAATCCTCGTTGGAAAAGATCGACGCCGTGTGCTCGGCCAGCACCGGATCAGAGCTGGAGATGGGGACCTGCGAAGGCCGCGGGTTCACGCCGCCGGCCACGTTGATGTAGACGAAATCCCAGTCATACGCGCGTTTGGCCAGCAGGCAGGCCAGCATGGGCAGGGTCGAGTTCACACCGCTGAACGTGATCTCGTCCGGCCGGATGAAGCGCGCCAGATTGGTGACGATGTACGAAAAGCCCGACCATTGCTCAGCCATGCTGCACCTCCCGCGATTCGGGCGCCGCCGCCATGTGCGCCTGCAGATCGCCCTGCTTGTCCATGTATGCCTCCACCGCCGGATAGTCGATGGCGTAGTCCGGCCAGCAGGATCCCGGCCATGCGCCCTGCGGCGCCACGGCGTACGCCTGCACCATGAAGAACGGCACCAGCGTGGATTCCGGATTGGCTTCGAACACAGCGCTGTCGACCACCTTCTCGGCCACCACCAGCACGCTGCCAGCGGCGCGCGACATGATGCGGTCCCAATGCGCCGTGCCATGCACCCGCACATTACCCAGCGCGTCCACTTCGGAAGCATGGATCACGGCGAAGTCCGGGCGGATTGCCGGCACCACCCAGGTCTGCTGCCCGCTGCCATAGGGGTCGTCCAGGCACTTCCAGCCATTGAGCTCGGGCAGGCCGCTGCCATGCAGGCCGCCGCAAGGCTGAAACGGCACGCCGAAGGCCGCCGCCCGCAGGCCGGCCGTGAGGCTGGCGCAGGCATGTTCTTCCAGTTCGATCTCGCGGCGTTCCACGGCCTTGCGGTACCAGGGCGCCAGGCCGAAGTTCCCTTCCATGGCGACGATGCCCGCGCGCACGCGGCGCAACGCGCCGGCGCGGCACAGGATGTCCACGTCGTAGCCCGGCGACTGCTTGACCAGTTCCAGGTCACGCCGTCCCTGCCGGATCAGTTCGCGCACGAAGGCGAACGGTCCGCGGTGCAAGAAGCTGCCGCCCAATGCGATCGATGCGCCGTTGGGCACCAGCGCCGCCAGCTCCGTCAACGTGCACTGCTTGTTCTTCTGATTGAAACCCGATGCCATGATGTCTCCTTCCCTGCCTGTTTTTTTACGGTCAGCGCGCCTGCAGATACGCGGCCACCCGGTACTTCAATCCCGGCTGGGCGGCGGAGCGCACCAGGCGGGCAAGATCGGTGTCGGGCGTTTCCGCCGACAGCGCCGCGTACAACTGCACGCGGCTCGCACTGCTCAGCGCGGACGCGGCCTCCAGCGCCTCGCGCTCGACGTCCTGCCAATCCGGCGCATCCGCGAGGCGGCTGGCGAAGCCGTCGCGCAAGGCCTCTTCCGCGCTGAACGTGGCCGCCTGCTCCAGCACCGTGCGCGCGCGCTCCGCGCCCACCAGGGCAGCGTAACGGCGCGTGCCCAGCACCAGCCCGAACTTCAGTCCGGGCATGCGGAAGGTGGCGTCCGGCGTACTGATGCGCCACTTGCAGGCGCCGAACAGGTCCACGCCCGCGCCGAAGTTGCGGCCATGCGCCAGCCCCAGCGTCAGGCAGGGCGAGGCCGCCAGCCGCTGCAACAGCATCTCGATGCGCACGAAGCGCAGCAGCAGATCGCCTTCGCTCTGCTCCTGCCAGCCGCCGAAGTCGAAGCCCGCGCTGAAGTTCCTGCCTTCGCCCTTGAGCACGATGAGCTGGGCGCCGTCCGACTCGGCCTCATCCAGCGCGGCGATCAGCGCTTCCACCAGTTCGGCCGACAAGGCATTCATCTTGTCGGGCCGCGCCAGCGTCAGCACCTGAGCCGCGCCCTGCTTGTCGATGCGCAGAACGCCGCTCATGCCGCCGCCTCCTTCTTGCCGGCGCGCAGCGCGCCCAGCACTTCATCGTTGTGTTCGCCCAGGGCCGGAGGACGGCGGCGCAGCGCCGTGGTCTGCCCATCGAACCGTACCGGCAGGCCGAAGGTGCGCGTGCGCACGCCATTGGGCAGATCCACGGGCTGCACCCAGCCCATGTGCTCCACCTGCGGGTCGGCCAGCACTTCGGAATAGGTGTTGATGGGCGCGCAGGGCACGCCGGCCGCGCGGAAGCGCGCCAGCCAGGTCTGCGCGTCCTCGGCTTCGAAGATCGATTCCAGGATGTCGCGCAACGCCGCCTGGTTGCGCGCGCGGGCGCTGGTGTCGGTAAAGCGCGGATCGGCCAGCAGGTCCTCGCGGCCCACCGTTGCGCACACGCCCTTCCACAAGGCCTGGTTGCCCGCCGCCATGCCGAAGTAGCCGCCCTTGCAGCGGAAGGCCTGATATGGCGCGTTGCGCGGATGGGCCGATCCCAGCTTGACGGGGTCCTTGCCGCTGCCGAAGAACTCCGAAGTCTGCAAGGCCGCGATACCCAAGGTGGCGCCCAGCATGGGCACATCGATATGCGTGCCCTGCCCGCTCGCCTGGGCCGCGCGCAAGGCCGACGCGATGGCGAAGGCGCCATACAGGCCAGCCGAAAAATCCGCCACGGGAACGCCGCACTTCACGGGTTCGCCGCCGGCTTCGCCGGTCACGCTCATGAGGCCGCTCATGGCCTGGATGGTCAGGTCGAATCCGCCTTCCTGCGAGCGCGGTCCCGACTGGCCGTAGGCCGAAATCGAGCAATAGACCAGTTTGGGATTGGCCTCGCGCAGCTGCGCATAGCCTAGACCCAGGCGATCCATCACGCCCGGGCGGTTGTTCTCGATCAGCACGTCGGCGGAAAGTGCCAGTTCGCGCGCCAGGGCCACGTCGCCCGGGTCCTTCAGGTTCAGCGTCACCGAACGCTTGTTGCGGTTGAGAGACGCGAAGTTCTCGCTATAGCCCTCGGAAATGGGCGGCCAGCTGCGCAATGTATCGCCCCCTTCGGGATTTTCGATTTTGATCACGTCGGCGCCCATGTCCGCCAACAACATGCCGCAAAAAGGCCCCGCCGCGACATTGCAAATTTCCAGCACCGTGATGCCGGCCAGCGCCGAACTGGGTGTCATGTCTGACCTCTCGTTATGAAAATTCAATATTTGGGACAAAGAAAATATTATAAGAGCACGCCTTCCAGGCTGGCATCATCCAGCGAAGAGCCACTGCAGGCCGGCATATCTTCGCGAAATTCCTAGTGCAATCCCTAGGTGCAGCGCTTAATTGTTGACCAGCATATCACCCTGTGGAATTCTAAGTAAACCATTTGTTGATACACGAGTCCTATATATTAGGATTTAATAAAAGGACCGCGGCCCCTGCGCATGCCGGCCCCACCGACACCAAGGAGACTTCCATGAAGAAAACGTGGCGCATTGCCCTGACAGGCATGGTGCTTGTTTTGGCGGGCGGCGCGGCCTCGGCCGACAACTGGCCGACGAAACCCGTGCGCATGGTGGTCCCCTTCCCGCCCGGCGGCGCGACGGATGCCGCCGCGCGCATCTACGCGCAGCACCTGGGCGATTACCTGGGACAGGGCGTGGTCGTGGAAAACAAGGCAGGCGCGGGCGGCGAGATCGGCGCGGAATACGTGGCCAAGTCGGCGGCCGACGGCTACACCCTGCTGATGGGCGCCGTGGGCAGCCACGCGATCCATGCGGCCATGCCGGACAAGCCCGGCTATGACTTCGGCACCGCCTTCGTCGGCGTGTCGATGGCCACCAGCATGCCCATGGCAGTAGCAGTCAACAGCAGCAAGATTCCCGCGAAGAATATTCAGGAGCTGATCGCTTTGGCCAAGAGCAAGCCCGGCACCATCACGTTCGGTTCGGCCGGCCCCGGCACTTCCCAGCACATGGCCGGCGAACTCTTCCAGGTCGTGACCGGCACCCGGCTCATGCATGTGCCGTACCGCGGCAGCGGCCCCGCCATCACCGACCTGTTGGGCGGCCAGATCGACATGGTGATCGAAACGCTGCCTGCGTTGCTGCCGCAGGTCGCGACCGGCAAGATCCGCCTGCTGGGCGTCACCACCGCCACGCGCGCCACCGCGCTGCCGGATCTGCCCACGCTGGCCGAGCAGGGCGTGAAGGACTACTCGGTCGCTACCACCTACGCGCTGCTGGCGCCGGCAGGCACGCCGCCCGCGGTGGTGGACAAGCTCTCGGCCGGCATGCAAAAGGCCGCCGCCATGGCCTCCGTGCAGCAGGCCGCGCAGAAGCTGGGCGCCGACGCCGTGGCGACCACGCCCGCCGACACCAGCCGCGTACTCAAGCAGGAAGTCGCCCGCTGGGCCGAGGTGGTGCGTCTGTCGGCGGCCAAATGATGGCGCGGCCCGCTACTGGTCCAGATAGCCCCGGCGATAGCCCATCCCCTGCGAGATGGACTGGGCACAGGCAGCCACGTCCGGCGCCAGCTGCTTCATCCTGGCCGCGCTCAGGCGGTCCAGCGGACCGGAGATGCCTATCGCGGCCACGGGCTGGTCCAGGCTGTTGAACAAGGTCACGGCCAGCCCGCCCACGCCTTCGCGCCATTCGCCGCGGTTGACCGCGTAGCCGGTGCGGGCGATCTTGCGCAGCTCGTCCTTCAACAGCGGCATGGACACGATGGTCGATGGCGTATGGCGCACGAGCTTATCGGCGTAACGCTCGACATAACCTTCCGCCTGGTAGGCCAGCAGCGCCTTGCCGGTGGCGACGGCGTAGGCCGGCGCGCGCCCGCCCACCATCGAATAGGCGCGTATGGGTTGGGGGCTGTCGATCTTGTCCACGTAGACCACGTCGAAACCGTCGAGCACGGACAGGTGCACGGTTTCGCCGGTCTGGTCGGCCAGCGTGCGCATGAAGGGCGCGGCCAGCTTGCGCACGTCCAGCTGGGCCAGCTGGCGCGCCGCCAGTTCAAACAACCGCACCGCGCCGCGATAGCCGCCGCCGTCATCGTCCTTGATCACGTAGCCCGCGTGTATCAGCGTCTGCAAGGTGCGGTGCGTATTGCTGCGGGTCAGCCCGACACGGGCGGCCAACGCATCGATGGTGCGCGGCGGATTGTCCACGTCGGTCACCGCCTCCAGCACCATCAGACCTTTGAGCAGCGTCTTGTCCATTATTTATTTTCCTAATATTTAGGACAAGAAAATAGCACGAGACGCCGCGCGCGAACAGGTGCTAGCTTGCGCCCCCGGCAAGGGCGGCCCGCACGGTTTCCGAGCGGTCCCACAGGTTCGGCAGGCTGGCCGACGAATAGCCGGACACGAAAGGCTTGGCCTGACCCGTCGCGGGATCGTAGACATGGCGCGACACGGCGCCGATGTTGCCGCCGTAGAGATGCACGCTGATGGACACGCGGTCCGCATAAGCGTTGGACACGCGATGGATGTCGCCTTCGGCGGGCGACAGACGCTCCACGTCGCCCGGTTGCAGCGTGGTCGAGGCGCCCGCGGGCGCGACGCTGTCGTCCAGCCCGCGCACATAACGCTGGTTGACCTCGGCCCCGCGCAGCATGCCCACGTAGCCCCAGACCTCGTGGTCGTGCACCGGCGTGAACTGGCCCGGCCCCCACACAAAGCTCACCAGCGAAAACCGCTCCAGCGGATCGCAGTGCAGCAGGTATTGCTGGTAGTACTGCGGATGCGGCGCCGTACAGGCCTCGGGCAACCAGTCGTCATGGCGCACCAGGTCGGCGAACGCGGCCTGCAGTTCCGGGGTCTGCGCCAGCGCGGACGGCGAGGCCAGGCGGGTGGCGGTGGCGATGAAGCGGCGCAGCCTGTCCAGGCCGCCTTGAGATTCGGGCATTGCGTCTCTCCATGAATTCTGGAAATCCCAGATTGGAAAAATAGTATCCATGATTCAGGATAGATGCGCAGCCTTGCCCCTGCCGCCGCCCAGGTAATCGAGCGGGGCTTTCCCGGCTGGCCCAGTCCCGCGCGTGCAGCGTATCAGACCTGCTTCAAATCGGCCTCACCACTTGCAGCCCCGGTCCGTAACGGTATCGGCCAGCAAGAACGGCAAGGCCAGCAAGCCCATGTCCGCATGCGCGTTCTTGCACGGCGGCCGCGCGCTCTTGGCGATGCCCCGCGCGATCTCGGATTGTTCAACTGGCGCCTTGGGCCCGAGGCGCACGGCAGGTTCACCACGCGCGCGCGACATGCCCGCCGCTTGCGCGTCTTCCGGACGCCAACCGAAATCGCGTCGGGGATCTGGCGCGTCTGACGATGCAGCGGGCGTCCCGTCCGATTGCGGCGCGGATGGCGCGGGCGCCCTGCGCGCGCCGGATCGTTGCCGCGGCGCCACCGCGGGAACCGGCGGCATGTCGATGCGGGCCGGTTGAGCAGGCGCGGATCCGGACCTGTCCTGCATCTTTTGTACCGGTGGCGCCGACGGCGCCTTGGCGGGCAGCAGATCCACGAAGAAAGGCAGTTCCGGCGCGCGCGCGGCGCGCATGCCTGCGGGCTCGATCCGCTCTCGCCACCACAGCCCCGCCACCACCGCATGCAGCGCGCACGCCGCCAGCAGCGCCCACCACGCCACCCTCCTCGCGCGCGGCCGCGCATCCACGATTCCAGCCGCAGCCAGATGCATCGCCTACACTCGAACAGTACGCCCCGGACAGCGGGCAACGCGGCGATGATAGCCCCGCGCGCAGTGAAGATTTGTGAAGATGTTGAGCGCTGATGTAGCGCACAATCATGTACTCAAGTCAGGCGAGGGGAAACCCCAAATCCCACCACCAGCACCCCCGGGATACAGTGGCGGATAGGCTTCGCCGTGGAGATTATCATTCCGTTTTCCTGGAGACTTCCCGACGTGTTTGTGCGCTCGCCGGACGGTGTCTTGCACCGTGTGGTGCGCCATGCCACGACCACGGAAACCATCGCCCAACTTGAAAGCATGCCCAGCAACTACCACCTGGATTGCGAATGCATGCTCGATAACGGCGAAACCCTGCACTGGATCGGCGACAACCAATATCGCCAATTGAATGGCGGCGCCATTTTCACGGCCGAAGCTGCAACCACCACGCCTCGCGGCGATTCGCGCAAGAGCGCTGCCGCCAAGGGCAGCCTGCGCGACGCGCGCAACAAAGCCGCGCCGCGCAAAGCCCCCGCGCAGGGGCAGAGTCATTTACCATTAGCTGTCGTCAATCTAAAAACCGGCAACGACTGGAGCCTGATACGCGCCTGGCGCGAGCATCTCAATATCAGCACCGCTGATATGGCTGCACGTCTGGGGGTGGACCACTCCATCTATATCGAACTGGAAAGGCCGCGCCCACGGCCCAGGCAGGTTATCCTGGACCGCGTATCCGAAGCCCTGGGCGTCTCTCCCGACCAGCTCGACGATTCATTGTTTGGAGGGCACTTTCATTAGCGCCTGGCGCGGGAACACCAAGCTTCCCGCCCCGGCGCACTGAAATGCCCGAACGACTTTGGCGCCGTATATCCAATGGCCCGCGCATGGAGGTATCGCATATGCTCGGCACCGCAAGACGATTGACCGACGTCCTCGCCACCGCGCCGGACGGCACGCTCTACCGCATTGAACGATTTGTCTCAGACCCCGACGCGTACTCCGCCTTGGGTACCTCGCGTTTCGATCCGAAGACGCATTGCATATGCCGCACCAGCACGGGCGAAAAGGTCTCGTGGCTAGGCGGACAGACCTATCGGCTCGTCAAGAGCGGCACCTCACTGACGGCGGTGGACCGACGACGCCACTAGGCACAGGAGACCGCTGCCGCGGCGGCGGTCCCTTCCCCAAATCCTGCAAGACAGCCGCCCGGCGCGCGACATTGCGCACGTGCGCCGCAGGCGCTCGCGCTTGAGCCAGATCAAGGAATTCCGTGCACGCCCGGCAGTACGCTGGATGCATACATGGAAAGATCGGCGCCGCCGCCGCGGCGCCCTCAGGCAACAGGCACCCGGCATGGCCAAGAAGTTTCCCTTGCACCCGAAGCACCCCGAACGCATATGCTGGGGCTGCGACCGCTATTGCCCTACCGATTCGATGGCTTGCGGCAACGGCTCCGGCCGCACCATGCATCCCGCCGAGACGCTGGGAGACGATTGGTACACGGTCGGCGACTGGGGATTCGACGCGGACGAGAAAGCCCAAGCCCAAGTCCAGGCGTCAGTCCCACCTGCTCCGCACTGACGCGACATTCCCGCCGCAAAACAAAAAAGGCCCTCGATCCGAGATCAAAGGCCTTTCTATTTTCTTTCTGTGTAAACCAAGCAAGAAGCTTGGTGCGCCCGGCAGGATTCGAACCTACGACCCCCTGGTTCGTAGCCAGGTACTCTATCCAGCTGAGCTACGGGCGCTCCGAAAGAGGCGTGTTTATACCATGAAAAATAAAGCATGCGCAAATCGGCCCGACCAAACCGGCACCCACCCGTATCCAGCAGCCGGCGCATCCAGACTCTGACGGACCCTTTCCGTGCAATGCTTTCCACAAAACGCACGCAAAGGAAATAGTTCAGAAAACCCAGTTCATGCAGCGGCATTGCGAAACTTCCGGGTTCGGGAAATAATTGGTTTCCTGTGCATATAGGTCAAAACATGCGCCCACGAGCGGAAAGCAACTTTTGCACGGGACCTCTCGCCGACGCCTGCAGCCGGGGCTCCCATGCCCCATATCGTCAGAAGGAACTTGCATGAAGATCAAGAATTCCTCGGGCGCGCTTCTCATCGGCATCGCCGCCGCGATCCTGTCGGCCGGCTGTTCCACCACCCCGAAAACGACGGAATCCGGCTTCCTTCCGGATTACTCGCTTCTGCACCAGGCGCCCGCTCCTGACGGCGGCACCCGCCTGGTCTACCTGAATCCCGACTTCAACCCATCGCGCTATACCGCGGTCTGGCTGGAGCCTGTCGTGTATTACCCAGAGCCGCAGCCTTCCGCGGACGTTTCCCTGGAAACCCTCACCGAGATCCGCGATGCGGTCAACGCAACGCTGCGACGCAAGGTCGGCGAGCAGGTGAGGCTGGTTGATCGCGCCGAACCTGGCGTCGCCCATATACGCATCGCCATCACCGCGGTGGGAACCTCGGAGCAAGCGCTGCGCGCCTATCAATACATTCCCATCGCCTTGGTCATGACCGAGGCGCGGGCCGCCATGGAAGGAGGCATGGCGCGCAACGCGACTGTCGCCATCGAATCGCGGGTCACGGACAGCATGACGGACGAATTGCTGTATGCCTCCGTGCGCGGCGGCACCGGCGAGAAGGTCGCCAACGCCACTCAGGGCGCGGGCGGCGTGCGCCTGTCCAAGCTGCAACCGCTGATCGATGAATGGACCACGGGCGCAGCGCGGGAAATCGGAAAGTACGTCCGGCAACGGTAACGCAAGGCATCGGCCGGGCGCAGCCTCGCCTGCGCCGCGGCTATTCGTGATTTTTCAAACCATGATTTCGTTGGAGCGATCCTATGAAGCTGACACGCCGCACATTGAATGCAGGTGGCCTTGCCCTACTCGCAACCAGCGTCCTGGGCACGCCAGCCCGAGCCGCCGATGGATTGGTCGCGGATTTTCCCGAAGGCGACGAGCAGTTCGGACTGGCAACGGATGTCTACGTCTATGCCTATCCGCTGGTGACGATGGAGATGACCAGAAGAGTCATCACCAATGTCGCGGAGCCCAAGGGGACCCGGGCGCCGATGGGGCATCTCATCAAGCTGCGCCAGTATCCCGACGCCAAGTTCCGGGACGTGACCGCGCCGAACGCCGACACGCTCTACACCACTTCCTTCTTCGACGTCGGCGACGAGCCCTGGGTCGTCAGCCTGCCCGATATGAACGGACGCTATGCCCTGTTCCCGATGCTGGACGGCTGGACCACGGTGTTCGACGTGCCCGGCAAGCGCACGACAGGCACAGGGCCGCAAACCTACGTAGTCAGCGGCCCCGGATGGGAGGGCGCGATTCCGCAAGGCATGACCCACTACAAATCCCCCACCAGCATGGTCTGGCTGCTGGGCCGCATCTACTGTACGGGTACGCCGGAAGACTATGCGCTAGTGCACAAGTTGCAGGACGAAGTGAAGCTCTGTCCATTGAGCGCATGGGGCAAGAACTGGAATCCGCCACCGGGCAAGGTCGACCCCGCCATCGACATGAAAACCTCGGTGCGCGACCAGGTCAACAACATGGACGCGGTCGAGTACTTCAGCTTGTTTGCCCAGTTGCTGAAGCGCAATCCGCCGAGCGCCGCCGACGCGCCCATCGTTGCGAAGATGGCTGCGATAGGCATCGTGCCCGGCCAGGACTTCGACAAGAACCAACTCGACCCCGCCATTGCCAAGCGCGTCCCGCAAGTCGGATTCGGGCGCATCATGACGCACTTCAAGGCCAGCGACGGCGACATCCAGGACATCGACGGCTGGGGGTTCACGACCAAGACGGGCATCTACGGTACCAACTACATCCAGCGGGCCCTGATCACCGCGATAGGCCTGGGCGCCAACCGCCCGCAGGACGCCATCTACCCCACCTCCCTGAAGTCCGACACCGGCGCCATCAAGCGCGTCTACAACGGTTCCGAAAAATATGTGCTGACGTTCAAGAAGGGCCTCACTCCGCCCGTCTCCGGCTTCTGGTCGCTGACGATGTATGACGCGGCCTACTTCTTCGTCGACAACCCTCTGAACCGCTACTCGATCAGCGCGCGCCAAGCCCTCAAGGCGAAGCCGGACGGTTCGATCGACCTGCTCATCCAGCACGAATCGCCCGGCCCCGACATGGAGTCGAACTGGCTGCCCGCCCCCAAGGGAAAGTTCATCCTGATGATGCGCCTCTACTGGCCCAACGAAAGCAACCCGTCAATCATCGACGGCTCCTGGACCTTGCCTCCCGTAAGAAGGGTCAGCTGATACCGGCGCTGCACTCCGCCGGCGCCAGACCGGCTTTGCGTCCACGGCGGGCGTGATGGATTCGATTCATCACGCCCGCGGCTTGGGGAGGGTTTGCGATGAAAAAGATAATCATGGGCTGCCTGGCTTGCGGGCTGCTGCAAGCCGGGGCCGCGCTGGGCGCCGAAGCGGATCCGGCTTCCGCGGCGGGCTCCCTGCCATCAAATGAATGGCAGTTTTCGGTCACGCCCTACTTCTGGGCCGCCGGCCTGTCCGGCAAGACGTCGGCATCGCGTTCGCCCGTCATCGATGTCCACGCGGACTTCGACAAACTGTTGGACAACCTCGACTTCGGCGCCATGCTGATAGGCGATGCGCGCAAAGGCCGCTACAGCATATTCGGCGACCTGATCTACACCAAGATCGGCACGCAAGGAGATACGCCGCATGGCTTGCTGGCCAGCAGCGCGGACGTAAAGACTTCCACCTTCGCGGGACTGCTCGGGGTCGGCTATTCCGTGCTGGAAAACTCGCCGCATCAACTGGACGTGGTGGCCGGCTTGCGCGTCTGGTCGGTCGACACCGACATCACGCTCAAGGGTGCACACCTGAATGGCAGAACGCGCAGCGATGGCGCCACCTGGGTCGACGGCCTGGTAGGCGTGCGCGGAAATTATGTCCTGAGTTCGAAGTACTACATCACCGGCTGGGGCCTGATCGGCGCGGGCGGCGCGGAAGCGGATTGGGATGTGGGCCTGGGTCTCGGCTACAACTTCAGCAAGAATGTCTCGGCAGCGATAGGCTACCGCGCGCTGGGCGTGGACTACAGCAGCGGCGGTTTCAAGTTCGATGCCGTGCTGCAAGGCCCGATGGCGGGCGTGACAATCCGCTTCTAGACGGCGGCGCAAAACAAAAAGGCCTTCGATACGAGATCAAAGGCCTTTCCATTTTCTTTGCTGTATTGACCAAGTGAACTTGGTGCGCCCGGCAGGATTCGAACCTACGACCCCCTGGTTCGTAGCCAGGTACTCTATCCAGCTGAGCTACGGGCGCTCCGGCAAAGAGGCAAAATTATATCAGAAAAATCTTGCCGTTTTTACTGCTCTTGCTATTCACACGCTTTATTCAATGCCGCACTGGCCGATTAAAACCAATCCAGATCAAACTTGGTGCGCCCGGCAGGATTCGAACCTACGACCCCCTGGTTCGTAGCCAGGTACTCTATCCAGCTGAGCTACGGGCGCATTTGCGTTTAAAAGCAAGCCTTGAATAATAGCGTTATTTCACGAAGCGCGCAAGTCAGACGCTGATAAATCCGAGCAAGGCTGCGACGGACTCATGCCCGATCGAGCACGCTCAAGCCGTCCTGCCCGCCCCATCCAGCTTCGCCAGCAACGCCCTCGCCTGCTCCACCACATCGCCATCATTGGGCCGGAACTCAAGCCGCAGCGCTTGCGGCAATTGCGTGAAGTGCGCGTGGCAACTGCGGGCATAGGCCGGGTCGTAGTGCCGGTCTATCAGTTCCTGCGCCAGCGCGGCGCGCGCGCCGCTGTCGACCAGGGCCAGCCAGCTGCCCACCCGCTCGCGGCTATGCAGACCGACCATGCGCTGGAGCTGCGCCTTCAGCGATTCCGGATCTTCGAACAGATGCGCGTAGTCCTGCAGCAAGAAAGCCGCCCGGTCCTCGCGGCTGGAGTGGACCTCGACGCAAGGGCTCGCATGCACCGCCGTCAACAGCGCCGCAGGCAAGGCCACCGCGCCGATCTTGCGGCTCTCCGCTTCGACGAATACCGGCTTCGATGCATCGAACGCGCGCAGGCTCTGCGCCAGCCGCGTGTCGAAGCCCTTTTGCGAAGGCTGCGCGACGCCGGCCCAGGCGCCCAGCAGCGAGCCGCGATGCGAGGCGAGGCATTCCAGGTCCAGCGTCTGTGCGCCGGCCTGCTCCAAGGCGTTCAGCAAGCGCGTCTTGCCGCTGCCGGTGGGTCCGGCCAGCACGACGTAGCGCAAGTCCAAGGGCAGGCTTTCCAGCGCGTCCAGCGTGGCTTGGCGATAGGTCTTGTAGCCGCCGTCGAGCTGGCGCGCGCGCCACCCTATCATGTTGAACATCGTGGTCATGGAGCCGGAGCGCGTGCCGCCGCGCCAGCAATAGATCAACGGACGCCAGCCCTGGCGCCGGTCCGCGAAGGTGGTGTCCAGATGCGTGGCAATATTGCGCGCCACCAGCGCCGCGCCGACGCGCGAGGCCTCGAAGGGCGAGACCTGCTTGTACAGCGTGCCCACCACCACGCGTTCTTCATTGCTCAGCACCGGCGCATTGATCGCGCCGGGAATGTGGTCGTCGGCGAATTCGAGCGGCGTGCGCACGTCAATGACTTCATCGAAATCGTCCAAGCGGTCGAGCGTGGCGAGCAGGTGTTTCAAGGGATCCGCGCCAGAAAGGGAATCTGCGATTTTCTCATGCGAGGCAGGCTCGCTCGCATACTTGTCGCGAGCCCATGAAAAAACCCGCAATCACTTGCGTGATTGCGGGTTTTTTATCTCCGGTGCTGACCGAAGCCAGATCGGAGAGAATCTGGCGGAGATGGTGGGATTCGAACCCACGATGCAGTTTTTAGCCACATACTCCCTTAGCAGGGGAGCCCCTTCAGCCTCTCGGGCACATCTCCGAAGAGAACGAGATTCTAGCACGACTTTTTTCACTCTTGCCCGCTATCGGGCATACATCGCAAAAAAAATCGTGCCGGAGTCTTCTGTCAGGCCTTTTCGCCAGGCGCCTGGTCCAGGCCGAAGGCCTTGTGCAGCGCGCGCACACCCAGTTCCATGTACTTGTCGTCGATGATCACCGAGGTCTTGATCTCGCTGGTGCTGATCATCTGGATGTTGATGCCTTCTTGCGAAAGCGTCTGGAACATCAGGCTGGCCACGCCCACGTGCGAGCGCATGCCGATGCCGACGATGGAGACCTTGGCGACCTTTTCGTCGGTGGACAGCTCACGCGCGCCCACGGCGGGGATGACTTCGCGCTTGAGCAGATCGACGGCGCGGGCGAACTCGTTGCGGTTGACCGTGAACGAGAAGTCGGTCGTGCCAGCCACGGACTGGTTCTGCACGATCATGTCGACGTCGATGTTGGCGGCGGCGACCGGACCCAGGATGGAGAAGGCGATGCCGGGCTTGTCCGGAACGGCCAGCAAGGTGATTTTGGCTTCGTCGCGGCTGAAGGCGATGCCGGAGACAACGGCGGCTTCCATTTTTTCGTCTTCCTCAAAAGTAATCAGCGTGCCCGAGACCATTTCTTCTGCGAGCGGGATAAGCGGGTCGGTCAGCGAGGACAGGACCCGGACCGGCACACGGTATTTGCCGGCGAATTCGACCGAACGGATCTGCAGGACCTTGGAGCCCAGCGACGCCATTTCCAGCATTTCCTCGAAGGAAACGACGGCCATGCGGCGCGCTTCGGGCACCACGCGCGGATCGGTCGTGTAGACGCCGTCCACGTCGGTGTAGATCAGGCACTCGTCGGCCTTGATGGCGGCCGCCACGGCCACGGCCGAGGTGTCGGAACCGCCACGGCCCAGCGTGGTGATGTGGCCTTCCGGGTCGATGCCCTGGAAGCCAGTGACGATGACCACGCGGCCGGCGTCCAGATCGGCGCGGATGCGCTCGTCGTCGATCGACGAGATACGCGCCTTGGTGAAGGACGAATCGGTGCGCACGGGCACTTGCCAACCGGCATAGCTGCGCGCCGGCACGCCTTCGGCCTGCAGCGCGATGGCCAGCAGGCCGCTGCTGGCCTGTTCGCCGGTGGCGGCAATCATGTCGAGCTCGCGGCTGTCGGGCTGGGGCGTAATCTCGCGCGCCAGACCGAGCAGGCGATTGGTCTCGCCTGCCATCGCCGACGGAACGACAACAACCTGGTGGCCGGCGGCATGCCACTTCGCGACGCGGCGCGCCACGTTTTTGATGCGCTCGACCGAGCCCATCGAAGTACCGCCATATTTGTGAACGATCAAGGACATCTCGTACTCTGGCTGGGAACCCGCCGCAAAAGGTTGACGGGCAAAGCCGTATATTCTAGCGCGACGGTAAAAATTTGCGCAGCGTGTGCAAAATTCCGTCCACGCCGCGACTTTTGGGGGACACCAAGCGGGACGGGGCCGCCTACTCCCTGGGTTCGACCCAGACCCTGCCCCGGTGGCAGCGGATGACGTGGCCGGCCTGCCCCACCCGCAGCTGGCGATCATGGCCCAGGCTGTGCAACCCGCGCAGCTGGCGCAGCAGATCGCGCATCCTGGCGTCGGTGGGCATGCGGGCGCCGTTGCGCTCCAGCCAATGGCGCAGCACATGCGCCTGGCGCGCCTCGGACAGTTCGCGCCACGCCCGCAGCGAAAAACTGGCGCCGTCCGCGGAAGGATCAAGCGCGGCGAAATCCTCGCGCGCCACCTCGTCCAGAATCTCGGCCGCCTCGCCCATGTGCCGCGCGTGGCGTGCGACGATGGCGCGCCACCCGGGCCAGCGGGCGTCGAGCGCCGGAGCCAGCAATTCGCGCAAGGCGGCGCGGGTGTAGTGGGGATCGGTATTGGTGGGGTCCTGCACCGGCCCCCAGCCGCTGGCTTGCGCCACCGCGCCCGCCGCATGCAGGATCGCCTCGCGGCCGATCTGCAGCCAAGGACGCAGGTAGACCAGCCCATCGCGTCGAGACAGCGGCGCCATGGCCGCCATGCCGACCAGTCCGGTGCCGCGCAACAGGCGCAGCAAGACGGTTTCCGCCTGGTCGTTGCGATGATGGGCCAACAGGATATGCGTCACGCCCTGCTCTCGCGCCAATTGCGCCAGCGCGGCATAGCGGGCATCGCGCGCCGCTGCCTCGATGCCCTTGCCCGTAGCCTGTGCCACCTCGACGCGCGCCACGGATAGCGGCAACGCGAGCAGATCCGCCAGCGCGCGCACATGCTGCGTCCATGCATCGGCGGCGTCCTGCAGGCCGTGATGCACATGGAACAACCACAGGTCCATGCCCAGTTCGCGCGCCACGGTGGCCGCGTGCACGGCCAGCATGGCCGAATCTGCGCCGCCGCTGAGCGCCACGGCGATGCGCGGCGGACGCTCAGGCAGAGCCAGCAAGGCCCGGCGCAGAGCCGTGGCCAGTTCGGACGAAACGGGAAGGGAATGAACGACGCCCGCCTCGGCCCGGTGCGTGGTGGCGGGCGTCTGGCGGGCGGTCATTGAGGGATGGCGCGTGGCGCGAGGCCGTGGCGCCGGCACATGGGCCGGCACCCTGCCTGCTTCAGGCGCGCACTTCCTGGTAGGCGCCGTAGGACAGCAGGCGCTGGACGCGCTGTTCCACGAGCTGTTCGGGCGTCATGCCCTGGAGTTGGCGCAGGGCGTCGCCCAGCGCCCGGCGCAGCAGGCGGGCCATAACGCGCGGGTCGCGATGGGCGCCGCCCACCGGTTCGTTGACCACGCGGTCCACCAGGCCCAGGTCCTTCAGGCGCGGCGCGATGATGGCCAGGGCCTCGGCGGCCTCGGGCGCCTTGTCGGCGCTGCGCCACAGGATCGAGGCGCAGCCTTCAGGCGAAATCACGGCGTAGGTCGCGTACTGGAGCATCAGCACGGCATTGCCCACGGCAATGGCCAGGGCGCCGCCCGAACCGCCTTCGCCGATGATGGTGCAGATCACGGGGACCTTCAGCTCGGCCATGGCGTAGAGGTTGTGGCCGATGGCTTCGGACTGGCCGCGCTCTTCGGCGCCGATGCCGGGATAGGCGCCCGGGGTGTCCACGAAAGTGAACACGGGAATGCCGAATTTTTCGGCCAGGCGCATCAGGCGCAGGGCCTTGCGATAGCCTTCCGGACGCGGCATGCCGAAATTGCGCGCGGCACGTTCCTTGGTGTCGCGCCCCTTCTGGTGGCCGATGACCATGCAGGGCGTGCCGTTGAAGCGCGCCAGGCCGCCGATGATGGACTGGTCGTCGGCGTACATGCGGTCGCCGTGCAGCTCATGGAAGTCGGTGAACATTTCGCGCACGTAGTCCAGCGTGTAGGGACGCTGGGGATGGCGGGCGACCAGGGCCGTCTGCCAGGGCGTGAGCTTGGCGTAGATTTCCTTGGCCAAGGTCTGGCTCTTCTGCTGCAGACGTCCGATCTCGTCGGAGATGTCCACGGCCGAATCGGCCTGCACGTAGCGCAGCTGCTCGATCTTGTTCTCAAGCTCGGCGAGCGGTTGTTCGAATTCCAGAAATGTATTGCGCATGTAGTGTGGTTCCGTAGATGGGCGGACTGGCGTGCGTCAGTACTGAACCGGAGCCGGTTCCAGACTGCGCCACAGATACCAGGTCGCCACGGTACGCCAGGGTTGCCACGCCAACGAGACTTCGCGAGCCTCGAAGCGCGAGACAGGCTCGCCGCTGAAATAGTGTAGCGAGATTGCCTTGAGCAACCCAGGATCATCCAGCGGCAGAACATCAGGCCGCTGCAGATTGAAAATCAAAAACATCTCCGCCGTCCAGCGGCCTATGCCGCGGATGGCAGTCAGTTCGGAAATGACGGCTTCGTCGTCCATTGCCGCCCATTTCTCGGGATGGACCCGGCGCTCGCCAAAATGCACGGCCAGGTCCAGCACGTATTCGGCCTTGCGCTGCGACAGCCCCGCCGCGCGCAGCCCTTCCAGGCCGACGCGCAGCACGGCGACGGGCGTGGGACGCTTGCCCACGGCGTCGATGAACTGGGTCCAGACGGTGTCAGCCGCCTTGCTGGATACCTGCTGCCCGATGATCGCCCGCGCCAGCGTCACGAAAGGCGTGCCGCGCGAAGTCAGCCAGACCTCGGGATGCTGGGGGATGATCTTTTTCAGGATGCGGTCGCGCCGCATCAGATGGGCTACGGCGGCTTCCCAATACTCGGGCTTGGGAATCTCGAGGTCGACAGTGGACATGGCGGGCGGGTCCTGCGGGTTCAAGCCCGACGCCATTGCGTCACGCCGCCCGGCTTGTCGTCGAGCTCGATGCCGGCCTCGCGCAGTTCCACGCGGATGCGGTCGGCTTCAGCGAAATTTCGGGCCGCCTTGGCGGCGGCGCGCGCGTCGATCAGGGATTGGATGGCCTCGGCGTCCAGCACGCGGCGCTCGCCCTGTTCCATGGCCGCAGCGGAATAACGGGTGGGCGACTGGAAGTAAGCCGCCGGATCCTGCTGCAGCAGGCCCAGCAGGGACGCCAGCGCCTTCAACTGGCCGGCGCTGCGCGCGCTCTTGCCGCGGTTGGCCTCGGAGGCCAGTTCGAACAAGGCCGCGATCGCACCCGAGCTGTTGAAGTCATCGTCCATGGCCGCCTTGAAGGCCTGGGCCTGCGGCTCGTTCCAATCGATGCCCTGTGCGTCGGCAGGCACGTTCTGCAGCGCCTGATACAGGCGGTCGAGCGCGTTCTGCGCGTCGATCAGATTGTCGGGCGTGTAGTTCTGCGAACTGCGGTAGTGGTTGCGCACGATGAAGAAGCGCACCATTTCCGCTTCGCGCGGGTTGACGCGGTAGACGGCCTGGTCGGCCGTTGGCTCTTCCTGGGCGATGGTCTGGCGGATGGTGCGGAAATTGCCCAGGGACTTGGACATCTTGTCCGAGTCGACCATGAGCGGGCCGCAGTGCATCCAGATGTTGGCCAGGGCGCCGCCGAAAGCGCCCTCGGTCTGGGCGATCTCGTTTTCGTGGTGCGGGAATTTCAGGTCCGGACCGCCGCCGTGGATGTCCAGCGGCAGGCCCAGCAGCGACTTGCTCATGGCCGAGCACTCGATGTGCCAGCCCGGGCGGCCCAGCCCATAGGGCGATTCCCACTTGGTGTCGGCCGGCTCGTCCGCCTTGGCGGACTTCCACAGCACGAAATCCAGCGGATCGCGCTTGGCCGAACCCACGGCCACGCGTTCGCCGGCGCGCAGGTCGTCCAGGGTCTTGCCGGACAGCTTGCCGTAGCCCGGAAAGCCGCGCACGGCGTAGTTCACGTCGCCATCGTCGGCCTGGTAGGCCAGGCCGTTCTGTTCGAGCTTGCCGATGATGTCCAGCATCTCGCCGACATACTCGGTCGCGCGCGGCTCGCGGTCTGGCGTCTGGACGCCCAGCGCGCGCTCGTCGGCGTGCATGGCATCGATGTAGAACTCGGTGACTTCGCCGATGCGGCGGCCGGTCTCGACGGCGCGACGGATAATCTTGTCGTCGATATCCGTGATGTTGCGCACATAGTCGACCGCCAAGCCGCTGGCGCGCAGCCAACGCTGCACGACGTCGAACGACACCAGCATGCGGGCATGGCCCAGGTGGCAGAAGTCATAGACGGTCATGCCGCACACGTACATGCGCACCTGACCAGCCTGGGCCGGCTTGAACGGTTCTTTGGTACGCGACAACGTGTTGTAGATTTGCAGCATGGCGCTTATAGGCTTTGTCTAAATTTTCCGTGGCGGTTGCGGAAAGTTGCTGCCGAAGGAAAATACCTTCGGCGCGTGCCGCCGGGCCGGATTTCGATCCCAGGCCATAATCCCACTGGCGCTGACCATTCCGAGCCCGCCTTCGAAGTCCCGCATTCCAAGCCGGTTCCACGAACGATATCGCCGGGCTTCGTCCCCGATGTCGAGCCAAAACACAACCGGGGCTAAAATGGCGGTCGTCAAGTATAGCAAGCGGCCCGGTCACGCGCGTAAGCGTTGACCTGCCAAGACTTTTAACGGATGCCCAAGTGACTATCAAGCCGCGCTTTCGCGTCGCCCTGCTCGCCCTGGCCCTTGCGGGCGCGCCGGTTGGAGCCTCTCTGGCCCAGTCGATGGCCGGCGGCGGTGGAACCAACCCCAACGCCAGCCGCACCACCCTGGATCCCATCCCGCCCGAGGGCGGCTGGGACAGCCTGGCCAAGCTGCTGGAAGCGGCCAAGCCTGGCGTCGACACGCGCCTGACGCCGTCGCCCTCGCAGATCACGACGCACATCGAGCGCCTGCTGAACCACGGCGACAACGAAGAAGCCCTGGCCATGATCGAAAAGCGCCAGGAGCAGATCCAGGACCAGCGCGGCACCGACGTGCAGCTGATGTTCCAGCACGCCCGCGCGCTGGCCGCCCTGAACCGCACCGACGAGGCCATCGACATCTACACCGAGATGACCACCCGCTTTCCGGAGCTTCCGGAACCTTGGAACAACCTGGCGGCTCTATATGCTGGCCGCGGCGAGCTCGACCGCGCGCAGGACGCCCTGTCGATGGCCCTGCGCGCCGACCCGAACTACGCCGCTGCCCGCGCCAATATGGGCGACCTGCAACTTCTGCAGGCCCTGAGCACCTACAAGAAGGCCGCCAGCGACGGCGTGCCCGGCATGCAGGAAAAGGTCCGCGAAGTCGAAACCATGCTGAAGGATAAACACGGCAAATGATGTCCCGCTACTCCCCCCTACACCTGCTGCGCCTGACGGCGTGCTCGTTCGCGCTGGCCGCATTCGCCCCAGCGCTCGTCAGCGCCGCCCCTGCGGCCAATTCCTCCACCTCCACCTCTGAAGGCACAAAAACCATGAGCACCAACCCCCGCGTCAAGCTCCAAACCAACCAAGGCGACATGGTCATCACCCTGGATGCCGCCAAGGCGCCCAAGACCGTCGAGAACTTCCTGACCTACGTCAAGGAAGGCTTCTACAACGGCACGGTGTTCCATCGCGTGATCGATGGCTTCATGATCCAGGGCGGCGGCTTTGAGCCCGGCATGAAGCAGAAGCAGACCCATGCCCCCATCGAAAACGAAGCCAACAACGGCCTGAAAAACGACAAGTACACCCTGGCCATGGCCCGCACCAGCGATCCGCACTCGGCCACGGCGCAGTTCTTCATCAATGTGTCCAACAACGACTTCCTGAACTTCACCGCACCCACGCCCAATGGCTGGGGCTATGCCGTGTTCGGCACCGTGACCGAAGGCATGGACGTGGTCGACAAGATCAAGAACGTGAAGACCGGCAACAAGGGCTTCCACCAGAACGTCCCCAACGAAGACGTGATCATCGAGAAGGCCGAAGTTCTTGAATAAGATTGCGCTGTCCGGCCCCATCTGGCTGGCGTCCGACCTGCATCTGGGACCGGCCACGCCGGCCACCTCGGAGGCCTTCCTGGCCTTCCTGGAGGCCGCGCGCGAGGAAGCCGGCGCCCTGCTGCTGCCGGGCGACATCTTCGATGCCTGGATCGGCGACGACGTGATCCGCGCCGCGCCGCCGTGGCTCGCCACGGCGCTGGCGGCGCTGCGCGACACCGCCAGCCGGATTCCGGTCTGGCTGGGCCGCGGCAACCGCGACTTCCTCATCGGGGAAGAACTGGCCCAGGCCCTGGGCGCCAAGCTGCTGCCCGAGCCGGCGCTGCTGGAAACGGACTATGGCCAGATCCTGCTGACCCATGGCGACGAGTTCTGTACGGACGACGCCGCCTACCAGCAGTTCCGCAAGATGGTCCGCGATCCGCGCTGGCAAGCCGAGTTCCTGGCCAAGACGATTCCCGAACGGCTGGCGATGGCGCAGCAGGCCCGTGGCGAAAGCCAGGCCGCCAACCAGACGAAGTCCATGGAAATCATGGACGTCAACGCCGCCGCCATTGAATCCGTCTTCCGCGACACCGGGGTGCGCGTGCTGGTGCATGGCCATACCCATCGCCCCGCCCGCCACGTGCTGGAAGTCGACGGCAAGAAGCGCGAACGCTGGGTCCTGCCCGACTGGGACTGCGACCATGTTTCGCCGGCGCGCGGCGGCTGGCTGGTCATCGACCAGGACGGCCTGCAGTTCTACGACCTGGAAACGGAAGCGTAGCTCCCGGACACGCCACGTCGCGACGAAAAACAACGAGGGCCGCGCAAGCGGCCCTCGTCATTGCTGCTGCCGGCGGCGCGCCGGCAGGGTCCTCGGCGCTCAGCGTGTGAAGATCCAGGCGGCGACGATGCCGCCAAAGATGATCCGGTACCACGCGAACACGCGGTAGGTATGGTTGGCAACAAAGCGCAGCACCGCGCGCACCACCACCATCGCACTCAGGAACGCGGCCACGAAGCCCACCGCGATGCCCGTCAGGTCGTGCTGGGTGAGCAGCTCCATGTTCTTGTACATGTCGTAGACTGCCGCGCCCAGCATCGTGGGCATCGCCAGGAAGAACGAGAACTCGGTGGCCGTCTTGCGCTGGATGCCAGCGATCATGCCGCCGATGATGGTGGCGCCCGAGCGCGAGGTACCCGGGATCATGGCCAGGCATTGCGCCACGCCCACGCCCAGCGCCTGCTTCCAGGTGATCTGCTCCAGCGTGCGGGCCGTGGCCCGCTCGTCCGACGCCGTGTCGTCGGCTGCGCCCGGCATGTCGCCGGGCGTGTGGTGCGTCTTGCGCTCCACGTACAGCATGATCAGGCCGCCCAGCACCAGGGTCACGACCACCACGGCCGGGTGATAGAAGACGCTCTTGATGGCCTTGATGAAGATCGCCCCGATGACGGCGGCCGGCAGGAAGGCGATGATCAGGTTGCGGGTGAAGGCAACCTCGCTGGGCACGCCGGTCAGCGTGCCGCGGATCAGCGTCAGCAGCCGCGCGCGGAACACCCACATCACCGCCAGGATGGAACCCAGCTGGATCACCACCTCGAACACCTTGCCCTGGCTGGACTCGAAGTTGATCCAATCGCCCACCAGGATAAGGTGGCCGGTGCTGGACACGGGAATGAACTCCGTCAGGCCTTCGATGATGCCCAGGACAAAAGCTTTGATCAGGTATAGGGTGTTTTCGGTCACGATGGGAGGTCGGTTCTAGTTAATCGTTGGCTAGGGATTCGTCGTCGGCCAGCATTTCCTGGGGACGCTTCTCCACGCGCACCAGTGCGATGCGGCGGCCGTCCATTTCCAGGACTTCAAAGCGGAAATGCTCGTGGTGGACTTCGTATTCGCAGACGTCGCCCGGCTTGGGCAGGTGCCCGAAGCGCGACAGCAGGTACCCTGCCAGGGTTGAAAAATCCTGGGCGTCATCGACCAGGCCTTCGGTTTCCAGCACTTGTTCGACATGGTGCAGGTCGGCTGCGCCATCGATTTTCCAGGTGTTGTCGCCATCGGCGACGATGTCGGGCAGTTCGTCCTCATCGGGGAATTCACCGGCAATCGCCTCGAAAACGTCGATCGGTGTCACCAGTCCCTCGATGGCGCCGAACTCGTCGGCCACCAGCACCAGCTGGCCGCGCGAGCGCTTGAGCGTGTCCATCAGGCGCAGGATGCCGATGGACTCGTGCACGATGATGGGGTCGCGCAGCCGGTTGCGGCGCACCCTGCCCTCGGTGATGAGATCCGCCACCAGGTCCTTGGCGCGGGCGATGCCCAGCACCTCATCCAGCGAACCGCGGCAAACCGGGAAGAAGCTGTGCGGTGCTTCGGTCAGCTGGCGGCGGATGGTTTCGGGATCGTCGTCGATATTGACCCAGGAGACATCCGTGCGCGGCGTCATGATCGAGCGGATGGAGCGCTCGGCCAGCGTCAGCACGCCGCTGACCATGTTGCGTTCCTCGACGCCGAAGGCCGGGATGGTCGGGCCGTTCGCGCTAGGCAGGTCGGGCTCGTCGGCGGGCGGCCGCTTGCCCAGCATGCGCAGCACCGCGGAGGCGGTGCGTTCGCGCATCGGCCGGCGCGCGTCCAGCTTGAGCAGGTTGCGGCGCGCCACCTGGTTGAGGGCTTCGATCGCGACCGAGAAGCCGATGGCCGCGTACAGATAGCCCTTGGGCACCTTGAAGCCGAAGGCTTCAGCCAGGAGCGAGAAACCGATCATCAGCAGGAAGCCCAGGCACAGCACCACCACCGTGGGATGGGCGTTGACGAAGCGCGTCAGCGGCTTGGACGCCAGCAGCATGATGCCGATGGCGATGATGACGGCGATCATCATGATGGCCAGATGGTCCACCATGCCCACCGCGGTAATGACGGAGTCCAGCGAGAACACCGCGTCCAGCACCACGATCTGCGTCACGATCACCCAGAAGCTGGCGTACACGCGCGGCCCCGACGAGCCGCCGTGCTGGGAGCCCTCCAGGCGCTCGTGCAGTTCCATGGTGCCCTTGAACAGCAGGAACAGGCCGCCGATCATCAGGATCAGGTCGCGGCCCGAGAATGACAGCGGGCCGATGGAAAACAGGGGGGTGGTCAGCGTGACCAGCCATGACATGACCGACAAGAGGCCCAGACGCATGATGAGCGCCAGGCTCAAGCCCATGATGCGCGCGCGGTCGCGTTGCGCCGGGGGCAGCTTGTCCGCCAGGATGGCGATGAAAATCAGGTTATCGATCCCCAGGACGATCTCAAGGATGACCAGGGTAAGCAAGCCGACCCACGCAGTAGGGTCCAGCAGCCACTCCATCAGGAGCTCCAGAAGTTACACGACCGGTAATCGTACCTGGAAAATCCGTGACACGCCGGTGACGAGCCCCGTCCTTATGCCTGAGGCCGGCGCGGTTTAGGCCTGGCGAACCAGGGCATCCGCAGCCTGGCCCCATTGCAAAAAAACAAAAAAAACCGGCCCCTGGCCGGTCTTCGCGTCTGGCAGAGAGCCGGTCAGCTGCCGAGCTTGAGCGTGCCCTTCATCATGGCCCAGTGGCCGGGGAAAGAGCAGAAATAGGCATAAGCCTCGCCCGGAGTCAGCTTGGAAACGTCGAACGTAACCGAATCCGACTCGCCGCCGCCGATGACCTTGGTGTGGGCGATGACGCGCGTGTCGCCCGCCTTGACGTAATCCTGCGGCAGGCCGGCGTTCATGCCGTCGGTGGCCACGGCCGTCTTGTCGGCTTCCTTGGTCAGCACCCAGTTGTGGCCCATGGCGACCTTGGCCATTTTTCCGACGTGCTTGAGGTGCACGGTGAATTGCTTGCAGCTTTTGTCGACGACCATTTCCTTCAGGTTGTACTGCATGGCGTCGTTGCTTTCTATGGTTGCTTCGCACTGAGCGGCCAACGCGGGCAGGCTGGCTGCGGACAGGACGATGGCTAGGGTGGCTTTTGCCAGCATGGAGATTCTCCGTAAACGTTGGCGGCGCTTCCGACACGCGTGAGGCACATGCCTCGCGTCGCTGCCGCCACGCACAAGTCTATGGCGCCCCGCAAGCCGCACTATTGACGGACATCAATAGCGCCTCGTTCACCCCCTTCAAAACGGGGATATCCCCTACGCCACATGAGGGTATTGCCGCCAAGCGGCCTGCGCGCGCGAGCCGATTGACAAACCGCAATACGAACGACGCCGCATGTTCTTAGCATGCCTGCAAACAAACACAATCAGCAGAGTCCGAAAATGCAAGGCAGCATAGCGGCGGGGCGTGGGATCAAGCGGTACACCTGGTTCATTCATGCGGTTCTGCTGGCCTTGCTGCTGCTATGCGCGCAGGCCGCCACCACCGCGCAGGCCCAGCGCCTGCCCGACTTCCTGGGCGGCACCCCGATCGGACAGATCTTCCCCGGCGCGGACCGCGCCGACCCGCCCGCCGGCAAACCCATGGCCGCCAAGGTCTATGCGGGCGCGCGCCAGCTGGGCGTGGTCTATCTGACTTCTGATGTCGTCAACACGCGCGGTTACTCCAGCAAGCCCATCGACGTGCTGGTCGGCCTGGCGAACGACGGGCGCATTGTCGGCGCCCGGCTGGTGGAACACCACGAGCCCATCGTGCTCATCGGCATTCCGCAGTCCAAGGTCGACCATTTCATCAGCGGCTATGTCGGGCTGAACTTCGTGGACTCCCCTCCCCGCCATGGCGCGCCGCCGCCGGTGGACATCATCAGCGGCGCGACCGTCACCCTGATGGTGATCGGCGACAGCATTACGCGCTCGGCCATCGCCGTGGCCCGCGCCTACGGCATCGACAAGACTGCCGCCCCGGCGCAGCAGGCCGCGCCCGCCGCGGCCCGCGTGGTGGACGAAACGCGCGATGCCGTCCAATCCTGGCAGGACCTGCTGGAGGCCAAGGCGGTGCGCAACCTGCGGCTGAGCCCGGAGGACGTGAACCGGGCGTTCCGCGAATCCGGCAGGAACGATGCGGCAACCAGCGCGGCAAGCGCCGAGGGCAGCGCGGACGCGGACGGCTTCATCGACCTGTACGCCGCGCTGGTCAGCGTGCCTGCGATCGGCCGCAGCCTGCTGGGCGACACGGAATGGCAGCGCCTGAAGGAAAGGCTCAAGCCCGGCCAGCAGGCCGTGCTGGTGGCCGGCAACGGCGCCTACTCGTTCAAGGGGTCGGGCTATGTGCGCGGCGGCATCTTCGACCGCATCGAGATCATCCAGGACGAAGGCAGCTTCCGCTTCCGCGACCGCAACCACCAGCGCTTGGCCGACGTAGCCGCGCAGGGCGCGCCGGCGTTCCGCGAAGTGGCGCTGTTCGTGGTGCCCGAGGACGCCGCGCTGGATCCGGTCGCGCCCTGGCGCCTGCAGCTCATGGTGCAGCGCGTGCTCAGCGTCAGCGACAAGGCCTTCGTGACGTTCGACCTGGGCTATGAACTGCCGGCGGCCTACACCCGTCCGGCCGCTGGCGCGCAAGCGTCCGCGGCTCCCCCGACTCCCGCCGCAGCCGTCCCGACCCAGGCTGAGGAACCAGCGCCCGCGCTGTGGAAACAGATATGGCATGGCAAGGCCGGACAGGTCGCGGTTCTGACCGTGGCGCTGCTGGTGCTGGTGGGTATCTTTTTCTTCCAGGACCAATTGACCAGCCGCCCCCTGCTGCATGACCGCCTGCGGCTGGCATTCCTGGCGTTCGCGCTGTTCTGGATCGGCTGGTACGGCCAGGCCCAGCTGTCCATCGTCAACGTGCTGACTTTCTTCTCGGCGCTGCGCAGCGACTTCCGCTGGGAATACTTCCTGATGGACCCGCTGGTGTTCATCCTGTGGTGCGCCACCGCCATCTCCATGGTGTTCTGGAACCGCGGCGCCTTCTGCGGCTGGCTGTGCCCCTTCGGCGCCCTGCAGGAACTCACCAACCGCATCGCCCGCCGCCTGGGCGTGCGCCAGCTCAAGATCAGCCACGGCGTGAACCAGCGCCTGTCGACCCTGAAGTATGTGATCTTCCTGCTGCTGTTCGGCTTTTCGCTGTACGACCTGGCGCTGGCCGAGCAGCTGTCCGAAGTCGAACCGTTCAAGACCGCGATCATCCTGCGCTTCATGCGCTACTGGCCGTTCGTCGCGTTCGCCGTGGCGCTGCTGGCCGCCGGCCTGTTCGTGGAGCGCTTCTTCTGCCGCTACCTCTGTCCGCTGGGGGCCGCGCTGGCCATCCCCGCCCGCCTGCGCATCTTCAACTGGCTGCGCCGCTACCGCGACTGCGGCAACCCCTGTCAGCGCTGCAATCTCGAATGTCCGGTGCAGGCGATCGATCCCACCGGCGAGATCAATCCGAACGAATGCATCCAGTGCCTGCACTGCCAGATGCTCTATCACCACGAACAGAAGTGTCCGCACCTGATCCAGAAGAAAGCCAAGCGGGAGCGCCGCCGCGCACCGGCGGCCGAACCAGCCGAGCAAGTCATCGTCATGCACCGCGCGCCGAACCCGAACAGCGAACCCGGCGCCTGAACCCACTTTCCGCACAGCGGCGCCCGGCGCCGTCCCTACCAAGGAGTTATCCATGTCCGACAAGAACCCCGACAAGGCCGGCCTCACCCGCCGCAGCTTCCTCGGAACCGCAGCCATCACGGGCGCCGCAGGCCTGGTGGCGGGCGCGCAGATCTCCACTGCCCACGGCAAGGACGCCAAGGGCGGCGCCAATGGCGTGCTGGGCCATGTCGCCCCGGGCGAGCTGGACGAATACTACGCTTTCAATTCCAGCGGCCAATCGGGCGAGGTCCGCGTGCTGGGCCTGCCGTCCATGCGCGAACTGGTCCGCATACCGGTCTTCAACCATTGCAGCGCCACCGGCTGGGGCCGCACCAACGAAAGCCGCAAGATCCTGACCGAAGGACTCACCCCCGAGACGCGCGAGTACCTGAAGGACAAGGGCGGCGTGTTCATCAACGGCGACGCCCACCACCCGCATCTCTCGTTCACCGACCGCACCTACGACGGCCGCTATCTGTACATCAACGACAAGGCCAACAACCGCGTCGCCCGCATCCGCCTGGATGTGATGAAGACGGACAAGATCACCGAACTGCCCAACGTGTCCGGCGTGCACGGCCTGCGGCCGCAGCGCTACCCGCGCACGGGCTATGTGTTCGCCAACGGCGAGCACATCATCCCCCTGCCCAACGACGGCAAGGTGACGGACGATCCCAAGAAGAACTTCTTCGCCATCTACACCGCGCTGGACGGCGACACCATGAAGGTCGCCTGGCAGGTGCTGGTCGACGGCAACCTGGACAACGGCGACGCCGACTACCAGGGCAAGTACTCGTTCTCCACCTGCTACAACTCGGAGAAAGGCGTCACGGTGGAAGAAGCCTCGGCCAACGAGCAGGATTGGGTCGTGGTTTTCAATATCAAGCGCATCGAAGAAGCCGTCAAGAACGGCGACTTCAAGACCATGGGCGGCGTGCCGGTGATCGATGGGCGCCACGGTTCCAAGTACACCCGCTACATTCCGGTGCCGAACTCGCCGCACGGCTGCAACGCCGCGCCCGACGGCATCCACCTGGTGCTGAACGGCAAGCTCTCGCCCACCGTCACGGTGCTGGACGTGCGCACGCTGGACGACCTGTTCGACGACAAGATCAAGCCGCGCGATTGCGTGGTGGCCGAACCCCAGCTGGGCCTGGGCCCGCTGCACACGGCATTCGACGGCCGCGGCAACGCCTACACCACGCTGTTCATCGACAGCCAGATGGTCAAGTGGAACATTGACAAGGCCAAGCGCGCCTACAAGGGCGAGAAGGTCGACCCGATCATCCAGAAGCTGGACGTGCACTACCAGCCCGGCCATAACCATTCGACCATGGGCGAAACCCGCGAGGCCGACGGCAAGTGGCTGGTGTCGCTGAACAAGTTCTCCAAGGACCGCTTCCTGAACGTCGGCCCGCTCAAGCCCGAGAACGACCAGCTCATCGACATTTCGGGCGACGAAATGAAGCTGGTGCATGACGGCCCCAGCTTCGCCGAGCCGCATGACATGTGCCTGGTGCACCGCTCCAAGGTCCATCCCATCAGCGTCTGGAAGCGCGACGACCCCATGTGGGAAGACGCCCGCCAGATGGCCAAGAAGGACGGCGTGTCGCTGGACGATGCGGCCAAGGTGGTGCGCGACGGCAACAAGGTGCGCGTGTACATGATGGCGGTCGCGCCCATGTTCAGCATCAAGAAGTTCGAGGTCAACCAGGGCGACGAGGTCACCGTGGTGGTCACGAACATGGAGGTGATCGAGGACCTGACGCACGGTTTCACGCTGGAAGGCCACGGCATCGCCATGGAAATCGGACCGCAGGCTACCGCCTCGGTCACCTTCACGGCGGACCGTCTGGGCGTGTACTGGTACTACTGCCAGTGGTTCTGCCACGCGCTGCACATGGAGATGTCCGGCCAGATGGTCGTGCATCCCAAGAAGGCCGTGTAGCGCTTATGCAGCTCGCCGCAACCTTGACGATGCGCGCAGGCCAGGCCGCCCGCGCCGTGCTGCTGGCGGCCGCCGGGCTGGCGCTGCCGGGCGCGGCGGCTGCGGCGACGCTCGAGATCGCCGCCGGCGCGGACCTGGCGGCGGCCGTCGCCGCCGCCCAGGCCGGCGACGTGCTGAAACTGGCGCCGGGCTCCTATGCCGGCGCCCTCGTCATCGACAAGCCGCTGACGCTGGAAGGCCCGGCGGACCGCTCGGCCATCATCGCCGGCACGCGCCAGGGGCGCACTGTCTGGGTCCAGGCGGCGGACGTGTCCCTGCGCAACCTGACCGTCACGCGTTCCGGCCTGAGCCTGTCCGACATGGACGCGGGCATCTTCCTGGACCGCGAAGCGCACCGCGCGCTGGTGGAGCGCAACGACATCCTGGACAACCTCGTGGGCGTGCACGTCTGGGGCCCCGCGGACGCGACCGTCCGCGGCAACCGCATCGTGGGCAACAAGGAGCTGCGCGTAGCTGAAAGAGGCAACGGCGTGACGCTCTGGAACACGCCCGGCACGCGCGTGCTGGACAACGACATCTCGGCTGGGCGCGACGGCATCTTCGTCAATACCAGCAAGCTCAACACCTTCAGCGGCAACCGCTTCCACGATCTGCGCTACGCGGTGCACTACATGTACACCAACGATAGCGAGATCAGCGGCAACGTCTCGACCGGCACCGACATCGCCTACGCCATCATGTATTCGCACCGGCTGGTGGTGCGCGACAACGTCGCGCTCGACAGCCATGAGCAAGGCCTGATGCTGAACTACGCCAACCATTCCACCATCGCCAACAACACGGTGGACCGCGCCGGCAAATGCGTGTTCATCTACAACGCCAACCGCAACACCTTTCTGGACAACCATTTTTCCAACTGCGACATCGGCGTGCATTTCACCGCCGGATCGGAAGGCAACCGGATCTCCGGCAACGCCTTCATCAACAACCGCAACCAGGTGAAGTACGTCGGCACCCGGACGCTGGACTGGTCGGTCGACGGCCGCGGCAACTACTGGAGCGACAACACCGCCTTCGACCTGGACGGCGACGGCATCGCCGACACCGCTTACCGGCCGAACGATGTGGTCGACCAGCTGCTGTGGCGCGCGCCGGCGGCCCGCATCCTGTTGAACAGTCCCTCGATTTCCATCGTGCGCTGGGCGCAGTCGCAGTTTCCCGCCATCCTGCCCGGCGGCGTGATCGACAGCGCCCCGCTGATGCAGCCCCCGCCCACCGCAAGCTCCAAGGAATCACCATGAGCACCGACCTTGTGGCGCTTACCGGCGTCAGCAAGCACTATGGCGCGCACCAGGCCATCGACGGCCTGGATCTGCAACTGCGCGAAGGCGAATGCGTCGCGCTCGCCGGACACAACGGCGCCGGCAAGAGCACGATGATCAAACTCATCCTGGGGCTGATACGCCCCACCCGCGGCCGCGTCGCAATCTTCGGCCAGGACGCCCACAGCCCGGCCGCCGCGCGCCTGCGCGGCAGGATCGGCTACCTGCCCGAAACCGTGGCGCTGCATCCCTCCATGACCGGCGAGGAAACCCTGGCGTTCTACGCCAGGCTCAAGCGCCAGCCCCTGTCCGGCAATGCCGCGCTGCTGGAGAAGGTCGGCATCTCGGGCGCTGCGCGCCGCCGCGTCGGCGGCTACTCCAAGGGCATGCGGCAGCGGCTGGCGCTGGCCCAGGCGCTGCTGGGCCAGCCCCGGGTGCTGCTGTTCGACGAGCCCACGACGGGCCTGGACCCGGCCTCGCGCCTGATGTTCTACGACATCGTCCATGAGCTGCGCGCCGCTGGCGCCACGATATTGCTGAGCACCCATGCTCTGTCCGAACTGGCAGGCCATGCGGACCGCATCGTCGTGATGAAGGCGGGCAGGAAGATCGCCGACGGCGCGATGTCGGCGCTGCGGCGTTCCACCGGGCTGCCCATCCGCATCCGCCTGACATTCGCCGACGCCGACGCGCCGCCGCCCGGCGGCGATTGGCGCCGCATCGAGGCCGGACGCTTCGAGCTGGCCTGCCAGGAAAACGGGAAGGTCGACGCGATCCGCGGCATAGGCGCGCTGTCGTCCACCATTGCCGACCTCGACATCCAGGTCCCGGGCCTGGACGACATCTATGCACATCTGCTTGAACGGGAAGACGTATGAATGCGGTATGCACCATCATCGGCAAGGAAATCCGCGACGGCCTGCGCAACCGCTGGGTACTGGCGACCGCCCTGCTGCTGGCCGCGCTGGCGTTGGCGCTGGGGCTGCTGGGCAGCTCGCCCACCGGCACGGTCAAGGCCGAACCGCTGACCGTCACCGTGGTCAGCCTGTCCAGCCTGTCGATCTTCCTGGTGCCGCTCATCGCCATGCTGCTGGCCTATGACGCCGTGGTCGGCGAAGTCGACCGGGGCACGATGGCGCTGCTGCTCAGCTATCCGGTGTCGCGCTGGCAGGTGCTGATCGGCAAGTTCATCGGCCACCTGGCCATCCTGGCGCTGGCCACGGGCGCGGGCTACGGCTCGGCCGGCCTGGCGCTGCAATGGGCCTATGGCGGCCTGGACGCCAGCGCCTGGCAGCCTTTCGCGCTGCTGATCGGAGCCAGCGTGCTGCTGGGCGCCAGCTTCCTGGCCATGGGCTATCTGATCAGTTCGCTGGTGCGCGAGCGAGCTACCGCGGCCGGCATCGCGGTCGGCGTCTGGCTGTTCTTCGTGGTGATCTACGACATGGCGCTGCTGGGCGTGCTGGCGGCCGACCAGGGCCGCCACGTCAGCCCCGGCCTGCTCAACGTGCTGCTGCTGCTCAATCCCTCGGACGTATATCGCCTGCTGAACCTGACAGGCTTCGAGAACATTTCGCTGTACGCCGGCATGGCGGGCGTCAGCGACCAGGCCAGCCTGCCCATTGCCGCGCTGATCGCGGCACTGCTGCTGTGGATCGCCGTGCCGTTCCTGCTGGCGACGGCGGCCTTCAGGAACAAGCCGCTATGAAACGCTTGCAACTCGCCCTGGCCATTTCCATCCTGCTGCTCGCCGCGGGCTGCGGCAGCGGCGCCGCTCCCGAAACCGCGCCCCCGCCCCAAGCCGTGAGCACGGAGTCCGTCGGCCACTACTGCGGCATGGCGCTCAACGAACACAACGGCCCCAAGGGGCAGATTTTCATCAAGGGGCAGGCGGCGCCGGTATGGTTCTCCTCGATCAAGCAGGTGTTCGCCTACACCCTGCTGCCTGAAGAACCCAAAGGCATCAGCGCCATCTACGTCAACGACATGTCCACCGCGGGCGCAGGCGGCGCGCCGGACCCGGCCGCCTGGATCGACGCGCGCCAGGCGTACTACGTCATCGAAGGCCGCTACATCGGCGGCATGGGCGCTGAAGACGCCATCCCGTTCTCGCAGCGCGACCGCGCCCAGGCTTTCGCCGACGCCCACGGCGGCCGCGTCGTCACCTTTGCCGACGTGCCGGAAAGCTATGTCTTCGCCCAATAGTCCGCGCCCCCACAGGCCTATCGCCATGAACCACACCCGCCGCCGTTTCATCGGCATCGCCGCCGCAGCCAGCGCGCTGGCGCTCGCCCCCGTCGCCGCGCGCCGCGCCGCCGCCTCGGTCGCCCCCGTCACCTGGCAAGGCACGGCGCTGGGCGCCGATGCCGAACTGCGCCTCTACCATCCCGACACAGCGGTTGCCCAGCGCCTGATCGCGCAGTCCCTGCAGGAACTGCGGCGGCTCGAGGCGATCTTCAGCCTGTATCGCGACGACAGCGCGCTCTCGATCCTGAACCGCCAGGGCTTCCTGGAAAATCCACCGGCCGATCTGCTGCGGCTCTTGAGCGAAAGCCGGCGCTACAGCGAGCTGACCGCAGGCATGTTCGACCCCACCGTGCAGCCGCTATGGCAGCTGTATGCCGACCACTTCTCGCAGCCTGGCGCCTCTCCGGACGGCCCGCCGCCCGAGGCCGTGGCGCAGGCGCTGTCGCGCGTGTCCCATGCCGACGTGATGCTGGACAGCAACCGCATCGAAATGCTGCGGCCCGGCATGGGCATCACGCTCAACGGCATCGCCCAGGGCTACATCACCGACCGCGTCACCGACCTGCTCAAACGCGGCGGGCTGGAACGGGCGCTGGTGGACATGGGCGAAATACAGGGGCTGGACAGCCGCGCCGCGCCGCAGCCGTGGAAGGTCGGCATTGCCGACCCGCGCGACCCGGCGCGCCTGCTCGCCAGCGCCAGCATGGGGAACCAGGCCCTGGCGACTTCCGGCGGCTATGGCACCGCCATCGATGCCGCGGGCCAGTACACCCATCTGCTCGATCCGCGCACGGGCCACGCGCGGCCGCGGTATCTGAGCGTCTCCGTCATGGCGCCGTGCGCAACCATGGCGGACGCGCTGTCGACGGCTTTCTCGCACATGCCGCTGGAGGCGACGCAGGAGGTGGTGCGGGAGCTGGGATTGCGCGCTTGGTTCGTGCTGCTGGATGGGAGAGTGATGCCGCAAGGCCAGATAAGCTGAACTTCCAGCGCGCATGAAAAACCGGCCATCGGGCCGGTTTTTTTCTTTCAGGCGGAGCCGCCCGGCCTCAAGCCGCCGAAGGCGGATTCAGCGAGGACAGCATCTGCGTGAAGATCTTGGGGCTGGCGGCCAGCACGTTGCCGGTGTCCATCCAGCCTTGCTCGCCGTCGAAGTCGGCGACCAGGCCGCCGGCTTCCAGCACCATCAGGCTGCCCGCGGCCAGGTCCCAGGCCTTCAGGCCCACGCCGCAGAAGCCGTCCAGGCGGCCGCAGGCCACGTAGGCCAGGTCCAGCACGGTGGAGCCCAGGCGGCGCACGCCGGTGCTGCCTTCGGCCATCTGGCGGAAGCGCGCCGAGCCTTGTTCCGGATCACCGGAGTTGGGCCAGTGCGCGCCCAGCAGGGCCTCGTGGTAGCGGGTGCGGCCCGAGACGCGCACGCGGCGGTCGTTCAGGAAGGTGCCGCTGCCACGGCTGGCCGTGAACAGTTCGTTGCGGGTCGGGTCATAGATGACCGCCTGCGTGACCTGGCCGCGGTGCGTCAGCGCGATGGACACGGCGTAGTTGGGCAGGCCGTGGATGAAGTTCGTGGTGCCGTCCAGGGGATCGATGATCCACTGGAACTCGGCCTGATCGGGGCCTTGCAGGCCGAATTCCTCGCCCAGGACGGCGTGGTCCGGGTAAGCCGCGCGCAGCGTCTCGACGATCGACTCCTCGGCGGCGCGATCGACTTCCGTGACATAATCCCGCGGCCCCTTGCGAGCCACGCTGAGTCGTTCCAAATCCATGCTGGCACGGTTGATAATGGTGCCGGCACGCCGGGCCGCCTTGATGGCGATGTTGAGCATCGGGTGCATAAAATTCCGTACGAATGCGATGAGTTGGCTTGATGGTAGGCCGCTTGCCGCCCCCCGGTCCGCCGCAGTCCCCCATAGGGGAAATCGACCCAAAAAACCAGGAAGGCACTAAGCCAAACGTGCCATTTTAAATGACTCAAGCATTTTCACGCGTTCGCTTCATTATGGTGAACCCCAGCCACCCCGGAAACGTGGGTTCGGCGGCCCGCGCCATCAAGACGATGGGCTTCTCCGAACTGGTGCTGGTCGAGCCTAAATTTCCAGATGTAACAAGCCAACCGGAGGCCGTGGCGCTCGCCAGCGGCGCCCTGGACGTGCTGGAAAACGCCCGGATCCACGACTCGCTGGAAGAAGCGCTGGCACCGGTCACCATGGCTTTCGCGCTGACCGCCCGGGTGCGCGACCTGGGGCCGCCGCCTTGCGACATCCGCCAGGCGGCCGAGCTGGCCCGCGCCCATCTGGGCGAGACGGCGGAGGGCGTCGCCGCCGTGGTGCTGGGCACCGAACGCGCCGGCCTCACCAATGCCCAGATCGCGCTGTGCCAGCGCATCTGCCACATTCCGGCCAATCCCGAGTACAGCTCGCTGAACGTGGCCCAGGCCCTGCAGCTGGCCGCCTGGGAGCTGCGCTACGCGCTGCTGGTGGATCAGGGCGCGGCGCTGCTGCCCGCCTCCACCGCGCAAGAAGCGCCGCGTGGCGCGGCCCCTGCCTCCAGCGAAGCCGTACAGGCGTTCCTGGCGCACTGGGAAGAGGCGCTGATCGGCGTGCAGTTCCTGGATCCCGCCCACCCCAAGAAGCTGATGCCGCGCATGCGGCACTTGTTCTCGCGCCACGCGCTGAGCCGCGACGAAGTGGACATGATGCGCGGGGTCTGCACCGCCATGCTGGCCACGGCGCGCCGCAACGGCGGGGCAAAAAAATAGGGGCAGGCTCACGCCTGTCCCCTAGCAAGGTTTACCGGGCGGCGCGCCGCCCGGAAATCGAAAATCAGTCCACCTTGGCGCCCGAGGCCTTGACCACCGGGGCCCAGCCTTCCACTTCCGACTTGATGAACTGGCCGAATTCGGCCGGCGTGGTCTTCACGCCCACGGCGCCCAGCTTCTCGAAGCTGAGCTGCACTTCGGGCTTGTCCAGCGCCTTGACCATGGCCGCGTTGAGCTTGTTCACGACTTCCGGCGGGGTGCCGGCAGGCGCGATCAGGCCGAACCACGAGGACACGTCGAAGTTGGCGAAACCGGATTCCTTCATCGTCGGCACGTCAGGAGCGCTCTTGGAGCGTTCCGTGGTGGTCACGGCGAGGGCGCGCAGCTTGCCCGACTGCACGTGGGGCCAGGCCGACGGCATGTTGTCGAACATGAACTGCACCTGGCCGCCGATCAGGTCGGTCACGGCCGGCGCGCTGCCCTTGTAGGGCACGTGCAGCACGTCGATGCCGGTTTGCATCTTGAAGAGTTCGCCCGCCATGTGGATGGAGGTGCCGCTGCCGGACGAGGCGAATGCCAGCTTACCGGGATTCTTCTTGGCGTAGTCCACCAGTTCCTGCACCGACTTCACGGGCACTTGCGGGTTCACCACCAGAATGTTCGGCACCTTGGCGCCCAGCGCCACCGGCGTGAAATCCTTGGTCAGGTCGAAATTGACGTTCTTGTACAGCGTCTGGTTGATGGCGCTGGTCACGGCCACGAACAGCAGCGTGTAGCCGTCGGGTTCCGCGCGCTTCACCTGGTCGGTGGCGATGTTGCTGCCGGCGCCCGGCTTGTTCTCGACCACGAAGGACTGGCCGAGGCTTTCGGTCAGTTCCTTGGCCATGATGCGGGCGATTACGTCAGTGGTGCCACCAGCGGAAAAACCGACCACGATGCGGACGGGCTTGTCGGGATAGGCGGCATGGGCGGAACCCATCGCGAATGCGCTTGCGGCGGTAGCCAGAAGGGTGGCGGCGATACGCCGCAGTCCAGGCTTTTGACCTGTAGTCATAGAGTCTCCGTGCAGGTACTGTCCACTGAGTGGACGATTTGAATTGTTCGATGCTGCATTCTGAGCTATACACATGCACTGCATCAAGGTAGAGTCCACGGCACGGACAGTGGTTTTCCCTTGAACATTCCGTAATAACCCGAGTTTTCAGAGATTTTCATGCAAGATAGCGACGCTGGGGCCGCAGGTCCACGCACATTGCGGCGCGGATTGGCCGTCCTGGCCGCCCTGCGGGACCAGGGCCCCGATGGCCTGAGCGTGACCGATATCGCCCGTCTCACGGGCATACAGCGTCCCACCATCTACCGCCTGCTGGCCGCCCTGCTCGACGCCGGGCTGGTGCTGGCCGTGACTGGCACCAAGAAGTACCGCGCCCAACTGGCGGTGGACCCGGACACGCGCTCGCGCGATCCGCGCGTGCGCCAGTTGCTGCCCGTGCTGCGCCGTCTGGCTGACCGCACCGGCGACGCGGTATTCCTGGTCGTGCGCGAAGAGGACGACTCCATCAGCCTGCATCGCGAGATCGGCAGCTATCCGGTGCAGATCCTGGCCACCTATGCCGGCAAGCGCCAGCCGCTGGGCGTGGGCTCGGGCGGCATGGCCTTGCTGGCCGCCCTGCCCGACGACATCGCGCGCGGCATCGTCGAGCGCAACTCCGGCCGGCTGGATGAATATGGCGGCATGACGCCGCAGGAAATGTTCCGCCTGATCGAAAACACCCGCGCCCGCGGCTATTCCGTGGTGGGCAACCACGCGGTGCGCGGCGCGCTGGGCGTGGGCTGCGCGCTGCTGGACGCGCAGGGCGCGCCGATCCTGGCGGTCAGCGTCACGGCCATCATCGACCGCATGCCGGCCCAGCGCCAGCGCGAAATCGCCGGCTGGATCAAGACCGAGCTGGCTCGCCTGTCGATGCAGGCTTGAAGCCTGCTGCAGCCAGCAAAAAAAACGGGCGCCCAGAAGGCGCCCGTTGTCATTCCAGCAGAGATCGGCCCGCTTCAGGCCGCCGCTCCGGGCTTGGCGTTCTGGATCTCGCGCATGGGAATCGGCGGCTGGAAGCCCGCGTCTTCCAACGACTTGCGGATGTCCTGGTACAGGCCCCAGCGCAGGTCCCAATACTTGGCTGATTCGGTCCAGACGCGCACGTTCACGACCACGCCGTTTTCCTTGTAGTCGACCACCTTCACCAGCGGTTCAGGATCCTTCAGCGTTTCCGGGCGGGCATCCACGATGGCGCGCAGCTTGGCCACCACGACTTCCAGATTGTCGCCATAGCGCACCGGCACCGGGATATCCAGGCGGCGCGTCTTGTTGCGGCTGTAGTTGGTGATGGTGGCGTTCCACACCGTGCTGTTGGGCAAGGTCAGATGGATGCCGTCGACCTGGACCAGGCGCGTCAGGAACAGGCCGACCTCTTCCACCGTGCCGTCCACGCCCGTGCTTAGCGCCACGTATTCGCCGGCGCGTATCGGGCGCAGGATCAGCAGCATGATGCCGGCGGCGATGTTCTGCAGCGTGCCTTGCAAGGCCAGGCCCACGGCCAGGCCGGCGGCGCCCAGCACGGCGATCAGGCTGGCCGTCTGCACACCGAAGCGCGCCAGCACCGCGATGACAGTGAAGATGCGCACCGTCCAGACCACCGTGCTGTAGAACATGGGCACGATGGTGGGATCGATCTTCCTGGAGCGCGTCGCGGCGCGGCGTACCCAGCTGCCCAGCAGGGACGACACCCACCAGCCGATGATGAGGATCAGCAGCGCAACCGCCAGATTGAGGCCCAGGTCCACCAGCTTGGGAGCCCAGGCGTTAAATTCTTTCAAGGCTTCTTCCATGGATACTCCTGCGGAAAAGTTGAGGCCGCGAGAGCAGCCCGGCAGCGGGCGCCTTGCGGCCTGAAAAAAGCAGCCGAAAACTTTATCAGATGGCGCTTGCGATCAGGGCCGCATCGCGGCCCTGTTGTGTCAAGCTTTGTAAGCACGGCGGATCAAGCCCGCGCCGGGATCTTGCGGAAATGATTGTCCCAGGACACCTCGCGCGACGGCGCCAGCACGGTTTTTTCCGCGCCCGAGGCGTCGATGCGCAGCATCGCCCCCAGGCCGCTGCTCAGCAGGAAGCCCTCGCCGGCCGCCGGCGCCACGCCACAGCCGTCCGCCAGTTCGGTCGTGCCCAGGCAACGGCCGCTGGCCGCGTCCCAGTAGATCACCTGTCCGCCCACCGGACTGGAGGTCGCGACCACGGCGCCGGCCGCGTCCACCGCCACCGAGCCGACGTAGTTGCGCATCTGCCGCAGCGCCTGCGCGGGCCCTTCGAACAGTTCCAGCCGCGCGCCGCGCCGGTGCCGCCCCACCAGCGCCGGCCGGTCGGAGGCCGGACCCATGTACTGGCAGCCGAACCAGACGCTGCCGTCGGCGGCCAGCGCCAGGTGGCGGATGGATAGGCGGTGCAAGGAGGAATCCAGCTCCACTTTCTCAAGCAGTTCGCCGCTGGCCGCGTCGATGTAGGCCAGCGAGGGCCGCATCGTGTCCAGATTCAGTTCCAGCTTGCCGTAATCGGGATGCGTCAGGATGCCGCCGTTGGCGACGCACAGCGTCTTGCCGTCGGGCATCAGCACCACTTCATGCGGACCGATGCCGCCGCTGTCGAACTCGCCGATACGGCGGTAGGCGCCGCCGGGCGAGGCGTCGTACAGGCCCAGCACGCCCCGGCCCGCTTCAAAATCGTTTTCGGTGGCGGCCAGCAGCCGGCCGCCGTCCATGTAGGCGCCGTGGCCGAAGAAGTGACGTTCCTCGTGCATGGGCAAAGCCTGCGGCTCGCCGCCGCGCAAGGAGAAAGCCAGCGCGAAGAAGCCCGGCTGACGGCCGAAGACGACTGCCCTTTCCCCCGCGGCATCGATGGCGAAGCTGTGCCCGCGCGCGGGCATGGGCACCACCAGCCTATCGTGTCCAGCCTCGTCCAGCAGCGCGGTTTCATCGCGCCCGCCGCGCTTGCGCGCGCTCAGGTACAGGACTTCGCCGTCCTTGGGAGCAGCCGCCAGCGCGGCCGCGGGCGCCAGGCCCATCGCCGCCGCGAGCGACAGGAAGCGGCGCCGGTCAATCGCCATCGAGCGCGTTGAATCCGATCGTGACGCCCAGGGCCGGCGCCAGATTCTCATCGACGATGGCCTTGGCGTTCTTCAGGGTCAACGCCGCCAGGGTCAGCTGACGACGCCCTTCCTCCTGCACCAGCGCCTGCTCCAGCGGAACCGGCACGGCTTGCAGCGTACGCGCCGCACTGGCCAGCTCGCCGCGCACGGACTCGGCCATCCAGGCGTCGCCCTTGGGCAGCGCATAGGCGCCCGCCTGGTAGAAGGCCTGCAGCCCGTCCAGGTTGGCCGCCAGCAGGCGCGTGGACAGTTGGCTACGCCAGAATGCGGCGCGCTTGGGCCGCGCCGCTTCGGGCGTATCGCCCAGCACGGGCAGGATCTTCACGTCGCGCGCGAACTGCAGCCCGGTGGAAAGGGACTTCATCGCTTCGGCCGCCACCTCCTGCTGGTCGCGGTACAAGTCGTTGCCGGCCTGGGGTTGCGCGAACTGCCGGCCAAAATCGCCCTCGGCGCTCCAGGCCTGGGCCACGTCGCGCGTGATCTGCCTGACGTTGGCGGTCACCGCCCGGGCGTAATCGCAGGCGTAGGCGAAGTTCTGCCCGCCGTCTTGCCGCAGCAAGGCCGGCTCGCCGTACAGCACGTATTCCAACGCGGGCAGGCCTTGCACGGCCACGCTGCGTCCCGCCAGGGCGCCGGGCACGAGCAAGGCGCCATCCTGGGCGGCGATCAGCGCCTGCACCTGCTTGGGCATGACGCCGCGCGTATCGGGCCAGAAGGCCAGGCGCTCGTAGCGGTTGGCCTGCACCAGCGGGCCGAAGCGCAGGAACTCGATGCCGGACCAGGCCAGCGCCAGGTTCTCGAACGCCTGCTTGACGCGCGCCGCGTTGGCCGCGCCGGGCTGCGCGCACCAGCCGCCCAATGCGCCATCCAGCGCCAAGGCCGCGTCCGCCATTTTCGCTACCGCCGGTCGCGCGTAATCACGCGCCAGGCGCTCGCCCAGATCCGCGGGCGGCGCGGCCTGCACAGCCCAGGACGTGATGCCGCCCAGCGCCGCAGCCGCGGCCAGTTTCAATACACGCGGGGCTATTGCGGCCATCACAGCGACTCCAGGAAACGGATGAGATCGGCGCGTTCTTCGGGCGTCATCGCCACCACGCGGTCACGCGCGGGCTTGGCCTCGCCGCCATGCCACAGCACGGCTTCCAGCAAGGTGCGCGCGCGCCCGTCGTGCAGCCAGGTCGCGTTGGGATTCACGGTCTTGGTCAGGCCTATGCCCCACAGCGGCGGCGTGCGCCATTCGCGGCCATTGGCTTCGCCGTCGGACACGCCGTCGGCCAGGTCCTCGCCCATGTCGTGCACCAGCATGTCGGTGTACGGCCAGATCAGCTGGAAGCGGTGTTCGGGCTGCTTGGCGTTGCGGCTGGTGACGTACTTGGGCACGTGGCAGGCGACGCAATTGGCTTCGTAGAACAGCTTCTTGCCAGCCAGCACGCGCGCATCGTCGGCGTCGCGCCGCTGTGGCACGGCCAGGTTGGTGGAATAGATGGTGACGAAGTCCATCAGCTTGGCCGGCACTTCTTCCGCACCAAAGCGCGGCTGCGCGCCGTGCGGCATGTCCAGGCACTGCTTCTGCGAGGGCGTGCAGTCGCCGGAATGCTTGGGGAACAAGGGCGTCGACAGCCCCATGTCGTTGGAGAAGGCGGCAGCGCTCTGCTGCTCCACCGTGGGTTGCCCGGCCTTCAGGTTGAAGCGGCCCAGCACGCGCGCGCCGGTGCGCACGTCGGTGACCCAGTTGGCCTTGCCGACGATGCCATCGCGCTTGTCCGCGCCCACATTGGCCAGGATGTCGGCCTGGTGGATGGATTCCAGCAGGCCCAGGCCGATCATGGGCGGCGCCAGGCGCGGCGAGATCTGCGTGTCCGCGCGCATCGGACCATAGCCCAGGTTCTCGATGCGGTAGGCGGGCTTCATCAGGGTGACGGTTTCGCCGCCGTTGAGCGCGACCGGGACCGGCTGGTATTCGATCTCCATGCGGCCTTCGGCCGGCAGGCCCGCGACCGCGAAGTTCTGCAATTGCACGCCGTACACGGGTTCTGGCAGGGCCGCGATCTCACCCGGGGCCAGCTTGGGGTGGCCGCGGTCAGGGCCTTGCGGCACCGCCAGGCGCAGCAGCAACGCCACCGCATCGGTGCGCTCCAGGGGATCGAAACCCGGCACCGTGCCGCGTCCGTCCTTGGTGTGACAGGCCTGGCAGGAACGTGCGTTGAACAGCGGCCCCAGGCCGTCCGAGGCCTGGGTGGAGGCAGGCGCCGAGACCCAGTCCTTGCGGAACAGGCCGTTGCCGACCTGGAATTCCTGGCGCCCCTCGAAGCTCATGTTGGCCGACGGCTGCGAAAAGATGTCGGCGTTGATGAGCTTGTTGGTGGTAGTGGCGCCGGCCTGCATGGTCTCGAAGGTTTCCACCTTCGAAAAGTCCCGAGTGGGCGCGGTGATGGCGGTCACGCGTTTGAGATCCTCGGGCGTGAGGTCGTCGCGCCCGCTTGGAGCGGCGGCGGCGCCGGCATGGGCCGACGCCGCCAGTACGGCGGCTAAAACGAGTTTCACTTGAATACGGCGTCAGGTTTATCCAGGCTGTCGGAACCTTCGATAGCGACCTTGCCCAGGTCCAGCAGGGCAATCACGCGCTCCAGGCTGCGGGTCTGATCGACCAGGCGGTCGATGGCAGCCTGCACCACGGCGTTGCCTTCCTTGTTGCCGTCCGAAATCATCTGGTCATAGGTTTCGACCGTTTCGGCGCGCGTCTTCATCGCCTGCATGGCGGCCACGGTGGCGTCCAGCTTGGCGCGCACCTCGGCATCCAGCTTGGGATCGCGCGCCTTGACCAGTTCCGACAGGCTGGCGCCCTTGACGGTCTTGCCGTCGATGCGGGTGTAAGCGCCCAGGTAGACGTTGCGGATGCCAATCTGGTCGTAGTAGTGCGAGTTGTGCGTGTTGTCCGAGAAGCAGTCGTGCTCTTCCTCGGGATCATGCAGCATCAGGCCCAGCTTCATGCGTTCGCCGGCCAGTTCGCCGTAGGACAGGCTGCCCAGCCCGGTCAGCATGGCGATCAGGCCTGCCTTCGGATCTTCCTCGACGGCCTTGCGCGCGGCGCCGTCCTTCTTCCAGTTGCCGACCATCTCTTCCAGGTCCGTCACCAGCAGATCGGTCACGGCCTTCAGGAATTCGACGCGACGCTCGCAGTGGCCGCCCGTGCATTGCTTGGTATCGAAGTCGGTGTGCGGGCGGTTGCCGGCATGGCGTTCCTGCGGCGTGCCCTTGCGGTCGGCCGGCGCGGGGCCGGTGCCGTTCAGGTCCTGCCCCCACAGCAGGAATTCGATGGCGTGGTAGCCCGTGGCGACGTTGGCCTCGTTGCCGTCGGCCTCGTGCAGAATCTCGGACAGCAGTTTGGGGGTGATCTTGCTGACGTCGACGGTCTTGCCGCCCACCGAGATCTTGGAGTTGGCGATGACGTTGACGGCGTAGTAGGCGTTCTCGTCGTTCTCAGTGCCGTAGGACGCATCCACGTAGTCGATCAGGCCTTCATCCAGCGGCCAGGCATTGACGCGGCCTTCCCAGTCGTCGACGATGGGGTTGCCGAAGCGATAGGCCTCGGTCTGCTGGTACGGCACGCGGGCCGCCAGCCAGGCTTCGCGCGCGGCCTTCAGCGTTTCGGCGCTGGGCTTGGCGATCAGGGCGTCGATGGCGGTGCGCAGAGTCTTGGCGGAGGTCAGCGAATCTTCGTAGCCGGCCAGCGCCAGATCCGAATACGTGGCGACCACGGCCTTGGGTTCCACCGCGGCCTGGGCCGTCCCCCCGAACACCGCGGCGGCCAACACCGCTCCCAACAGCAACTTGCGCATCGACTTTCTCCCGTAACTCGAACGGCAACCGCCCCCACGGCGGCCCGCTCAACCTCGAATTTTGAGGATGAGAGTGTAAACAATTTTCGTTTGGTGTTCAGAATAAAGTCAGATACCTGACATTTCTTTGAACCGGCAGACAGGTTTTCCCCGAGACGGCAAAGCGGCGCGCGCGCATCCGCAGCGACTACTATCCCCAACTCCACCCAGCCTCCCGCCATGGAACTCCGCCAACTCCGCTACTTCGTCCGCGTCGCAGAACTGGGCAGCATCGGCCGCGCGGCGCGCGAGCTGGAGGTGGTCGCCTCGGCGCTCAGCCAGCAGATCAGCCGCCTGGAGAGCGAACTGGCCACGCGGCTGCTGGTGCGCACGCCGCGGGGCGTGGTGCCGACACCGGCCGGCACGGCCTTCCTGCGCCAGGCGCAGCTGACGCTGCGGCATGCGGAAAACGCGATCGCCGCAGCGCGCGAGGCGCGGCTGGCCGGCATGGTCAGCGTCGGCTTCGCACCCACCACCGCATCGGTGCTGGCCCGGCCGTTCTACGCCGCCATGGCCGAGCGCTATCCGAACGTGCGGCTGCATCTGGTCGAGGGCCTGTCGGGCAACCTGGGCGAACTGCTCACGGGGCGGCGGCTCGACCTGGCCGTGCTGTTCCAGAACGACAGCAGCCAGGGCCGCAGCGCCATCCCGGTGCTGGACGAAAGATTGTTCCTGCTGGCCCGGCGCGGCATGGTTGCGCTGCCCGACGGGGAGCCCGTCACCATGGCGCAGTTGGGCAGCCTGCCGCAGGCCGTGACCAGCAAGGCCCATGGCCTGCGCGCCTGGGTCGAAGCCGCCTTCGAACGTGCCGGCGTGGAGCCCTGGATCGGCGTCGAAGTCGACGGGCTGACCACGCTGATGGATCTGGTGCAGGCCAATCCGCTGGCCACCATCCAGCCCGGCGCGGCCGTGGCCCGGGTCGAATCCGGGCTGCTGAGCATGCATCCCATCGACGATCCCTTCCTGTTCCGCCGCAACCTGGTCTATTGCATCAACGACGAAGAACTGTCGCCGGCAGCATTGGCCGCGCGCGTGGTGCTGCTGGACGTGATGCGCGCCCTGGTGCGCAACGGCGGCTGGCCCGGCGCAACCCTTCTCGATTCGTGATGCCCCCATGCCGGGGCCATGGCTAGGCCCTGCCCGGCTCCGCAGATAAATTGCCACGCATGGATGCCGTGGCATGGTGCGGCGGCAATGGAGCTTCACGAATTCCGATGACCACTGACACCCAAGCCGGCGGACGCCTGCGCATAGCCTCGATGCGTCCGCATTGCACCGAGGCGGAATGGAAGGCCCGCGTCGACCTCGCAGCCTGCTACCGCCTGGTCGAGATCTACGGCATGGCCGACATGATGGCCAACCACATCTCGACGCGCGTGCCGGGCGAAGACAACGCCTTCCTGATCAACCCCTACGGCATGATGTACGAGGAGATCACGGCCTCCAGCCTGATCAAGGTGGACCTGGACGGCAGCATCCTGGCGCGGCCCGATTTCGGCGAGCTGGACTACGGCATCAACAAGGCCGGCTATGTGATCCACAGCGCGGTGCATGCGCACCGCCATGAAGTGGATTGCGTGATCCATACCCATAGCTGGGCGTCGATGGCCGTGTCCTCGCTCGAATGCGGGCTGCTGCCGCTGACCCAGACCGCCATGCGCTTCCTGAAGATCGGTTACCACGACTACCAGGGCGTGGTGCTCGGCGTCGAGGAACAAGCCTCGCTGCTGGCAGACCTGGGCCAGGGCGAAGCGCTGATCCTGCGCAACCACGGCGCCCTCACCGTGGGCCGCACCGTGGGCGAAGCCTTCAACTGGATGCACCGCCTGGAGCTGGCCTGCCGCTCCCAGTTGGCGGCCATGGCGACGGGCGCGCGGCTGCAACCCGTGGCCGCGTCGGTGCTGCAGGAAACCTGGAACAACTATCAGCCCGGCACGCGCCGGCCCTATGGCGTGATGGAGTGGCCCGCCCTGCTGCGCAAGCTGGACCGGCTGGACCCCAGCTATCGCGACTGAGTTTTTTCGATTTTGCAGGCGCCGGCCGGCGTGGCGGCACGGCGCCATCGAAAACACCACCATACCCACGCGAGGAGACATCATGAACACTGCACGAGCCCTGCTCGCTTCCGCAGCGCTGGCTGGCGTCTGTACGCTGGCGCCGGCCGCGGCCGCGGACTATCCCGACCGGCCGGTGAAGGTCATCGTGGCATTCTCGCCCGGCGGCACCACCGACACCCTCACGCGCAGCGTCACCAATACCCTGACGCAGAAGCTGGGCCAGCCCTTCGTGGTCGAGAACAAGCCGGGCGCGGGCGGCAACATCGGCACGGAGTTCGTGGTGCGCGCCCCGGCCGACGGCCACACCCTGATCGTCAATTCCGTGGGTCCCATCGCCGTCAATCCCTCGCTGAACAAGCTGCCCTACAGTCCGCTGACCGATCTGATCCCCATGGTGCAGATCGCCACCGTGCCCAATGTGCTGGTGGTGCCGCCCTCCTCCCCCGCCAAGGACATCCAGGGCTTCCTGAAGTACGTCAAGAGCGCGCGCCAGCTCAACTACAGCTCCACCGGCGTGGGCACGTCCTCGCATCTGTCGAGCTACATGCTGATGGACGAGCTGGGCGTCAACGCCACGCACGTGCCCTACAAGGGCGCGGACGCGGTCAACGACCTGCTGGCCGGGCGCATCGACTTCATGTTCGCCACCATTCCGTCGGTGATAGGACATATCCGTTCCGGCAAGCTGCGCGCGTTGGCGGTCAGCACCGCGCAGCGCTCCGCCACCCTTCCGGAACTGCCCACCATCGCGGAATCAGGCTACCCGGGCTTTGACGCCGGTTCCTGGTTCGGCTTCTTCGCGCCCAAGGGTACGCCGCAGCAGGTGGTGGAGGTCGTCAACCGCGAGGTCAATGCGGCATTGCCGGCGCTCAACGAACAGATGCTGCGCGAAGGCGCCGAGCCGGTTGGCGGCACGCCCGCGCAATTCGGCGCCTTCATCAAGCGCGAACACGACAAGTGGGCGGTGCTGGTGCGCAAGTTCGCCCCCGAAGCGCATTGAAGCCGGTGCCATGACGCAAGGTTCCGACATCCGCATCCTGTGCTCGCCGGCCGAAGCCCCGTCGCTGCGCCTGGCGCTGGACCGTACGCCGGCCGCCGGCCGCTATGGGCTGGTCCACCCGGTGGCGGGCCAGCCCATGACTGCCGAGGCCGCCTTCGTCTCGCGCGACATCACGGGCCATTCGACCAAGTTCGAGATCCAGCCATCCACGGCGCTGTATTACGAGGCGATGCGGCACGCGCCGGCGCTGCGCTGGGTGCATGTGCACTCGGCCGGCGCCGATCGCGAGATCTACCTGAGCCTGCACGCTCGCGGCGTGGCGGTCACCACCTCGCAAGGCGCCAGCGATCCGGTCGTCGCGCAGAGCGCCATCGCGGGCGTGCTGGCGCTCGCGCGCCGCCTGCCACTACTGGCCTCCGACCAGCGCGACCGCGCCTGGCGTCCGCTGCTGGATGCGCGCACGCCCCGGGATTTGGCCGGCCAGCATGCCGTGGTGGTGGGCTGGGGCGGCATAGGCCAGCGCATCGGCGCGCTGCTGGGCGCGCTCGGGCTGGAAATATCGGTCGCGCGCCATAGCGGCGCGTCCGTGCCGCAGGCCCGCCATACCGTGAGCTACAGCGACCTGCCGTCCCTGCTGCCCGCTGCCGACTGGCTGGTGCTGGCCTGCCCGCTCACGCCCGTCACGCGCAACCTGGTCGGCCGCGACGCGCTCGCCGCGCTGCCCGCCCACGCCATGGTGGTCAACGTGGCCCGCGGCCACGTGATCGACGAACCTGAACTGATCGCGGCGCTGAGCGCCCGGCGCCTGGGCGGCGCCTTCCTGGATGTGTTCCAGCATGAACCGCTGCCGCCGGATTCGGCGCTGTGGGGACTGCCCAACGTCATCGTCACGCCGCACAGCGCCGGGTTCTCGGACGGCAATGCCGCGCGCGTGCGCGCCCTGTTCGTCGACAACTTCAATCGCTGGCTCGCAGGCGAGCCGCTGGCCCATCGCAGCATTGCCTGAATGGCCTGTCGCCGCCCGGACGCAAGTCCGGACGGCGACAGCCTTTCACAGGAGCCTCAGCGCTGCAAGGGAGACTTGGCCGTTTCCCTTGCGGCCAGCACCGCCACCGCCGTCACCGCCAATGCGGCCGCCACGTACAGCGAGATCGCAAAGGTCGAGTTCCAGGACTTGAACAGGCTGGCGATGATCAGCGGCGCGAACCCGCCGCCCACGATGCCGGCCAGCGTGTACGCCAGCGAAGACCCCGCATAGCGCACGCGGCCCGGAAACTGCTCGGTGACGAATGCGGCCTGCGGGCCGTACATCAGCGCGTGGATCAGCAGGCCCACCACCACCGCCGCGCAGATGGCGATGGGATGCGCGGTATCCATCAGCACGAAGAAGACAAAGGCCCAGATCATGCCCAGCACCGCGCCCGCCAGGTACACCGGACGTCGGCCGATCTTGTCGGACAGATGCCCGCACAGCGGCACCGCAAGCGCGTTCAGCGCGGCGCCCAGCATGGTGGCAGTCAGAGCCATCGGCCGCGACAAGTGCAGTACCGTCGTCACGTAGGTCAGCGTGAACACCACCACCAGCGCATAGAGCACGTCGGAACCGATGCGCGAACCGCCGGCGATCAGCAACTGGCGCCAGTACTGCACCAGCACTTCCTTGATGGGGGTAGCGGCAGTTTCGCGCTTCTGCTCCATTTCCAGGAACACAGGCGTTTCCTCCACGCCGCGGCGCAGCCACAGGCCGAACAGCACCAGCGCCACGCTGGAGACGAACGGCACGCGCCAGCCCCAGGCCTGGAAGTCCTCGGGGCTGAGGAAGGCCGAGATCACTGCGATGAAGCCCGTGCCTATCAAGGTGCCGCAGGACGGTCCGATCTGCGTGAACGAGGCGTTGCGTCCGCGCTGGTCCGGCGTGCCGTGCTCCATCGACAGCAGCACCGCGCCCGCCCATTCACCGCCCAGAGCCACGCCCTGCACGAAGCGCAAGGCCACCAGCGCCACCGGCGCCCACACGCCCCAGGACGCATAGGTCGGCAACAGCCCCATCAGGCCGGTGGAAATGCCCATGATGACCAGGGTGGCGACCAGGACGAACTTGCGCCCCAGCCGGTCGCCCAGATGCCCGAAGACAAAGCCGCCCAGCGGCCGCGACACATAGCCCACGGCATAGGTCGAAAACGCCAGGATGGTGCCCGTCAGCGGGTCGAAGGACGGAAAGAAGATGGCGTTGAATACCAGCGCCGCCATCAGGTTGTAAATGGTGAAGTCGTACCACTCCAGCGTGGTGCCGACCGAACTGGCCAGAGCCAGCCTGCGCATCTTGTTGGGCGCCGCCGCGGTCTTGATCGCCGCGGCGTCGTACAGGGTTTCTTCAGCCATGGGGTTCCCCTTGAATATGATGTTTGCTGCCAGGCCGCGACGGGCTTAGCGCAGGTCGGCAGCCGTCAGCTTCCAGCCCAGTTCCAGCAGCCAGGCGCCGGACGGATCGGTATCGAAGGCGCTGCAGGCCTGGTCGCGCAAGGCATGGGCGGCCGCCGCGGAGCTCGCCTCCACCACGAACAGGGGCGCCAGCACGCGGTTTTCGGTGGACTCGCGCGGCAGGGGCGTGCTGAGCGCCGCATCCGGCACCAGCAGATAGGACTGCACGAAGCCGTCGGCCTCTGCCAGCTGGGCGCCCAGCGCGCTGGCCCGGACGACCTGCGCCTCGCCGTCGCCAGTCGCCGGCAGCGGCAGGACCACGAGTTCGCTGCCGGAGCCGAAGCCGGTCACGGCCCGCACGGCGCAGACGCGGCGCATGGGATCGCGCATCCGGTCCAGGTTGGTCACCGACCATGCGGTCTGGCGCTCGAACGCCGCGCGGTAGTCGGACGTGGTGAAGGCCGCCAGCGATTCGGTGCGGTACAGGCCCAGGTACTTGCGCCCCCCCTGCCGCGACAGGTAGCGCGCGCCCGACAGGAAGCCGGGGATGCGCACGCGCTCTTCCACGTGCTCGCGGTCGTACCAGCGGTTGAAATCCGCCTCGTGGGCGGGGTCGGCGTCAGTGGCGACGACCAGCAGGCCGTGAGGCGGGAGAGAGGATTCGGTGTGCGTGCTCATGGGCGGAAGACAGGAAATTCCTTCGATTGCGGAAGGCTCCATCTTCAGCCGGCCGGCTGGCGGCGGACAAACGAGTAATTTTTCTGCGCGGCAACAGAATTACTGAAAGACGCCCTAGGGATAACACTATTGCGCCGAGCCCAATCGCGGCGCAATGACCGAGGAAGTGAACTGGTCCGAAGCGCGGCTGGCGAGTTCGGCCACCAGCCGGATCGCATCCGACCCGGCGCTTTCCAGATAGCTCACTACCAGCAGTTGCGGCGGCACCGGGATGTCGCAGCGGATGATCTGCACTTCGCCGCGCGCCACGTACTCGTAGATGGGCGGCAGCGGCACCAGCGCGCGGCCGAAGCCGCTGCGCACCAGCCGCGCCAGCGCGGAGATCGAACTGACGCAATGCACCTTGCCCTGCGGCATGCCGACTTCGCGGTACAGGGCCTTGAGCGCTTCGTGCGGCTGCGATCCCGGACTCATGGTCAGCACCGGCTCGCTCAGCAACTGCTGCGTGGTCAGCGCTTCCTCGTCGCCGGCCGGCCCGACCCAGCCCATCTCCATGGGCAGGCAGGCGGTGCTGATGATGCCGCTGTCGTTCAGCAGGTCCGTCTGCAATGCGATATCCAGCGCGCCTTCGCGCAGGCCACGGTGCAGGGCCCGCGTGGTCTCGGAAGTGAGCTGCACTTCGATGCCCGGATAGGTGGAGCGCAGATTGGTCAGGAAGCCTATCAGCCAGGTATGCACCACGGTCTCGATGGCGCCGATGCGCACCAGGCCGAAGACCTCGTCGCCGCCCTTGCCCAGCGACAGGATCTGCTGGCGGATCTCCAGCAGCCGCTCGCCGTAGTCCAGCAACCGGGTGCCGGTGGCGGTCAGCCTGAGTTCCTTGGCATCGCGCTCGAACAGGCGCGCGCCTATGTCTTCTTCCAGCGAGGCGATGCGGTTGGCCACGGCGGCCTGGGTGATGTGCAGGCGGTCGCTTGCCGCCCGGAAACTGCCCAGGCGCGCCGACCACAGAAAGGCTTCGACAAAACGCGTATTCATCTCGGTACGACGCGGCAAGGCATCGCGCAAGGGTTCAGAACCCCGGAGCGGCAAGCTCCGATCCGTCCACATGCTACCGCCATAAGACCAGACGCGGTACGGACCGCGCCGCATCCGCTGCCATGGTGCGTCGTGCATCAAAGTGACGCAGGCGCGGCACCAGCGCGGGGCCCGCCCGCTCCGCTCCCAGGCGCGGGCCGCAGGACCAGCAGTTGGCACGGCTCTTGCTTGATACCTGGTATGCCAGCTGGTCGACCAGCGCCACTATCCCCCCGCACACCAGGAGTCCCGCATGATCCGCCGCAACCCGTCCGCCGCCTGCAACGCTGCCCGCGCTCTTTGAACCACCGATCCGAGGCCATCACATGGGAACCGCCTTCGCCATCATCGACATTCCGCGCACGCTGGCCGATACCGCATACGGCGCGCTGAAGCGGGACATTCTGGACTTCCGGCTGGCGCCGGGCGACCGCTTTACCGAAACCGAAATCGCCGACCGCCTCCAGGTCAGCCGCACGCCGGTGCGCGAGGCCCTGTTCCGCCTGGAACGGGAAGGCTATCTGGAGGTGCGGCAGCGTAACGGCTGGCTGGTCAAGCCGCTGGACTTCAACACGCTGGACCATTTCTACGAGCTGCGCAGCGTGCTGGAAGCGGCCGCCGTGCAGGCGCTGTGCGTGTCCGCCAGCGCCACTGGGCGGCAGCGCGCGCTGCGCCCGTTGGCCGACCTCTGGCTGATCGACGAAAGCGAGCGCTCCAGCGACCGCGAGCGGCTGGCGGATCTGGACGAGCGCTTCCACATCGATCTGGTCGCCGCCGCAGGCAACCCGGAGATCGCACGCGTGCATCGCGCCGCCACCGAACGCCTCCGCCTCGTGCAGCGCTTGGAATTCACCCTGCCCGAAGGCGTCGGCCAAGTCTACGCAGCACACGCAGCCATACTCGAAGCCACCCTGGCCGGCGACGCGCCGCGCGCGGTGGCGCTGCTGCACGCGCATATCCAGGGCAGTCAGGCCGCGGCGCGCGAGATCACGCTGCACCGCCTGCATACTGCCCGCGGCGCGCGCGCGGCCTGACGTCAGCCCCAAGCAAACGGTTCGCGCGGACCGCGCTTCAGTCCGCGCGCAGCCAGCGATGCAGCAGGCGAAACACCAGGGGCATGCAGAGGTACACCATGACGGGCGTCAGGGCCACGCTGGTGATCAGCACGCGCCAGAATACTGGCAGGAGACTCAGCGGTTCGCTGGCCAGAATGGAAAACGCCAGCAGCACCGGAAAATAGGCCAGCCAGATGCTGACGGCCTGTTTCCAACGCGGCGGCGCGCTGGTCCTGGGCGCGAACCAATCGTCCGTGCCGCTGACGCGGCGCTCATGGCTGGCGCGCACCAGCGCCGCGCCGCGCTCCAGCCACATGCGGCGCGGCAGCGAGTTTTCCCAGCGGCCGAGGCTGGCCGCGTCGGCAAAGCGCAGCACGATCTGGTATTGGTCTCCGCCCTCCGGCGGCTGCAGCACGCCCGAGCCGAGAAAGCCCGGAAAGCCTGCGGCGAGGATTTCGCCCTGGCGCATCCAGGACAGAAAATCGCCATAGCGTTCGGGGGTGATGTGCCGGGTGACCAACAAGGTGATCGGGGCGGAAACGGCGGAACTGGACATGGCGGAACTCCTGGGACGGCGCGCAGCTTGTTATGCGGTACTCATGCAGTATTAACCCTAGCAAGCGCCATGCCAGGACTGCCTGCCCTCGCCGCCGCCGCGCCATGGCATGAGGCCGGGTCGGGGCGCGCGAGATCGTGCACCGCGCGGCACACCACTATGGTGAAGCACCCGCATTCCGCACCACGCTGGTGCCTCTCGCGGCCACGGCTGCGACGACATCAGGGCGTCATGATCCTGAATAACCATATCCGCGATCGTGATTGAGCGTGCCTGCGTACAGGTCTACACTGAGATTCCCGTCCAACCCTTGGAGCCTGCGCCCCATGAGCACCTACAAGATTGCCGTTTTCGTCGGAAGCCTGCGCGCTGCCTCGTTCAACCTGCGGCTGGCCCGCGCGCTGGAAAAGCTGGTGCCCGCGGACTTCAAGTTCGAATACGTGAGCCTGGGCGACGTGCCGCTCTATAACCAGGACAACGAGAACAACCTGCCCGCCCCCGCCGCCAAGCTCAAGCAGCAGATCGCCGACGCCCAGGGCATCCTGTTCGTTTCGCCCGAGCACAACCGCTCCGTGCCGGCTGCCATCAAGAACGCCATCGACTGGGGTTCGCGTCCCTGGGGCCAGAACTCCTGGACCGGCAAGGCCGTCGGCATCGTCGGCACCTCGCCCAGCGCCGCCGGCACCGCGCTGATGCAGCAGCACCTGCGCAACATCCTGGCCGCCGAGGGTGCCAACGCCCTGACCACGCCGGAAGTCTTCCTGCAGTTCACGGAAGGCCTGGTCGACGACCAGTACAACATCACCAACGAAGGCACCCGCAAATTCCTGCAAGGCTGGGTGGACCGCTACGTGGACTGGATCAAGAAGTTCAACGCCTGATCGCCGCCGCTGCCGGCGCGGGCTCCTCCCGGCCGGCAGAGATCGCCCGTCTACCTCCGGGCGATCCAGCCCCCCGATACGTCGGGGGGCTTTTTTTTGGTTCATTGAGCATTACCGGAGAATCCGGCAGCCACTGTGCGCAGCCAGCGCAGCTCGAGGGCCGGCCCGCCGCCGGGCCGCCCCAAGGCGGGCCAGCCCCCTCGGGGGGCAGCAAGCGAGCGCAGCGCGTGCGGCGTGGGGGCTCACATACTGCGGCTCACACTTATCCCCGCCATCTGTGGAGAAGGTTGAGGACAGCCTTGGGGCAGAATGAAAAATCCTTGTGCCGCCAATCACTTGCAAGCGCCGATCAAAAAATGCGCAATCATCCTTTTGGATGATTTTTTGCCCACTTATCCACTGAAATCGGGATGAACCGGCGGACTTGCGCCGCAGCCGTGCGGCAATGTGGATTTGTCCCCGCGTTCTGTGGAAAAGCATGAGGACAGTATGAGGGCAGGTCGGAAATCCCCTTGCATATCAAGCGCCTGCAAGGGGTGGTCAAGAATGGCTCAAACGCCGTATCGAAGCGCCCCGGTTGTCCCCGGCAAATGTGGATAAGCCTGAGGACAGTATGCGGGTAGCCGACAAAAAGCCTTACAGGCCAAGCACTTGAAGGGACCGCTCAAGAAACGCTCACTTCCCTCGGCCCAACGATGCCGCAATGATCGAGGACAGCGGGAGACCAAAGCGAGACAGGCTTGTCCCCACCGAATGTGGACAAGCCTCTGCACAGTCGGATAACAAGCTGAAAAAACCCTTATCCGACAATCACTTGGAAGGCGTGCTCAAGAAAGGAGCAGCAAGCGGACTCACTCGTTCCCTTCCAGCCGCATGCCTATCTTCAAGCCGACCTGCCAGTGCGCCACCTTGCCGTCCTTGATGTGGCCGCGCACCTCGGTGACTTCAAACCAATCCAGGTTGCGCAGCGTCTCGGACGCGCGCGCGATGGCCTGGGCGATGGCATCGTCGGTGGACTTGGTGGAAGAGCCCACCAGTTCGATCTGCTTGTAGACATGATTCGACATAGCTCGTCTCCGCTTGGGGGTGAGTCGTGCATCGTCGGTCTGGCGGCGGTGTTCCGGCGCTTACGACCGGCAATCCATTCGAACACACAGCATACGCCCACGGCGCTAGAGTGGTGTTACGAGTTCCGTCGCACCGGCCTCGGCGCGGCGGAGCGCGTTCCCGCAACGCAAGCAAGGAGGTGTCGTCATGCCTGAACGAAAAACCCTGGAACGAGCAGCGCGCGACAAACGCCAAGGAAAATCCCCTTCCACGCAGGCCGGAGAATTCGTGCGCGAGGAAATCGAACACGTGCGCGAAGGCAAGCACGGCGTGCGCTCCACCAAGCAGGCCATCGCGATCGGGCTGTCCAAGGCGCGCCGCGCAGGCGTGGCGCTGCCCACGCCGAAGAAGGCCAGCGCCGCGACCAAGCGCAAGGCCAAGCAGGACAGCGATGCGGCCCATGACGGACATGCCAAGTCCACCAAACGCGCCAAGGCCACCACCACCGCCCTGAAGAAGGAAAGCACCAAGCCCGCGTCGCGCACCGCCTTGTCGCGGCAGGCCAGCGCCGCGGCATCCAAGCGCAGCGCCGCCGCCCGCTCGGCCGCGGCCAAGAAGGCTGCCGCCACCAAGGGCGCCGCGGGCCGCTCCGCGGCCGCGAAGAAGGCCGCCCGCACGCGCGCGGCGAACCAGCGGGCCAGCCATGCGCATTGAGGCGGAAGGCGATCTGTGAGGCCGGGCTAGCCGGCCTCGAACGCCTTGAAGCGCTCGTGCAGGAACTCGCGCAGGCGCTTGACCGCCGGCGACAGCAGCATGCGGTGCACGCACAGCAGATATAGCGGCGAGGGCTCGCCGGTGTAGTCGGCCAGGACTTCGATGAGCCGGCCCGCCCGCAGGTCGGCCAGCACGTCATAACGCGATTTGTAGGCCAGGCCATGGCCGGCCAGCGCCCAGCGGCGCACCAGTTCGCCGTCATCGCCCACGCGGTCGCCCTTGACCGGGACGGTAAGCGCGGCGCCCTCATGCCTGAAGGCCCAGCGGTCGTGCAGGGTTTCGCCCAGCACGAAGGACAGGCAGTTGTGGCGGCGCAGGTCATCGGGCGCTTGCGGCACGCCATGGCGCGCCAGATAGACGGGCGAAGCGCAGACGACGCGGCGGTTGTGCTCGGACAGCGGCAGCGCCACCAGCCCGGAGTCGTTCGGCGTGCCATAGCGCACCGCCAGGTCGACCGGCTGCCGGTACAGGTCGGCCAGGCGGTCGCTGATGCGCACCTGGAGGTTGACGCGCGGATGCCGTTCCTGGAACTCGTCCAGCCAGGGCAGCAACACATGGCGCCCCAGGTCGGACGGAATCGACAAGGACAGAGTGCCGGAGATCTCCGTCTTGTTACGCGCCACGGCATTCCGGCCCGCTTCCAGCGCCGACAGCGCCGAGCGGGCATGCTCCAGATAGCGTTCGCCGTCGCTGGTCAGCCTGAGGCTGCGCGTCGAACGCACGAACAGGCGCGCCTCCAGGGCCAGCTCCAGGCGCTTGAGCGCCGCGCTGGCGACCGCGGGCGTCAGGTCCAGTTCGCGCGCGGCGGCGGAAAAGCTGCCCTGGTCCGCCGCCGCCATGAATATCCTCAGATCCTCGAAGCGCACCATGCCGGCCTCATTTTCAAAAAATTATTGAAACTGAGTGCGATGCTAGCCGCTTTTTCGCCGCTCTGGACTAGGTAATCATGGCTCCATTCCCCAACACGCAAGGAGTCACCCCATGAAAATCGAACTGAACGGCAAGAAGGCCCTGGTCACCGGATCGTCCGGCGGCATTGGCCTGGCCATCGCGGCGGGCCTGGCCGAGGCCGGCGCCGAAGTCGTGCTGCATGGCCGCAGCGCCGACAAGCTGGCGCAGGCCGCGGCCTCGCTCGCCAAGCAGTTTCCCGCTGCCCGCGTGAGCACCGTGCAGGCCGACCTCGCCACCGCCGACGGCGCGGCCGCGATCTCGGCCGCCCATCCCGACGTGGACATCCTGGTCAACAACGCCGGCTACTTCGCGCCCAAGTCCTTTACCGAAATCACGGACGACGACTGGCAATACATGCTGGACACCAACGTCATGAGCGGCGTGCGCCTGTCGCGCTATTACCTGCCGCGCATGCTGGCCGCCGGCTGGGGCCGCATGGTGTTCATCTCCAGCGAATCCGGCGTGCAGATCCCCGCGGAAATGATCCACTACGGCGTCAGCAAGACCGCCTTGCTGGGCGTGTCGCGCGGGCTGGCCGAATTGACCGCCGGCACCGGCGTCACCGTCAACGCCGTGCTGCCCGGCCCCACGCGTTCGGAAGGCGTGTCGGACTTCTTCGCCGAAATGGCCAAGGAGCAAGGCGTGACGCAAGACCAGATGGAACGCGACTTCATCGCCCAGCACCGCCCCACTTCGCTGCTGCGGCGTCTGGCCACGGTGGAAGAAGTGGCCAACATGGTCGTCTACACCTGCTCGACTCAAGCCGCGGCCACCAATGGCGCCGCGCTGCGCGTGGACGGCGGCGTGGTGCGCTCCATCATCTGATCACGGCCTGAACCCATGAAAGCCATCGCCTACTTCAAGAACCTGCCGGCCGACCACCCCGAGGCGCTGCAGGACATCACCCTTGCCGACCCCGTGCCCGGCGAGCGCGACCTGCTGGTCGAGGTCCGCGCCATTTCGGTCAATCCGGTGGACGTGAAGATCCGCGCCAAGCGCAAGCCCCAGGACGGCCAGCCCGAGGTCATAGGCTGGGACGCCGCCGGCATCGTGCGCGCAGTCGGCGCCAAGACCAGCCTGTTCAAGCCCGGCGACCGCGTCTGGTATGCGGGCGCATTGAACCGCCCCGGCGCCAACAGCGAGCTGCATGCGGTCGACGAGCGCATCGTCGGCCGCATGCCCGCCAGCCTGGACTTCGCCCAGGCCGCGGCGCTGCCGCTCACCACCATCACCGCCTGGGAACTGCTGTTCGACCGGCTGCGCGTGCTGGACAACGGCGCGCCCAGCCAGGGCAGCCTGCTGGTCATCGGCGCCGCGGGCGGCGTGGGGTCCATCCTGGTGCAGCTGGCGCGCCAGCTGACCGGCCTGACGGTGATCGGCACCGCCTCGCGTCCGGAAACGCAGGCCTGGGTACGCGAACTGGGCGCGCATCACGTCATCGACCACAGCCAGCCACTGACCGCCGGACTCAAGCGCATCGGCTTCCAGCACGTCAGCCACATCGCCGGCCTGACCCAGACCGACCAGCACTTCGCGCAGATGGCCGAAGCGATTACGCCGCAAGGCAAGATCGCCCTGATCGACGATCCCGCCGCCATCGACGTGCGTCTGCTCAAATCCAAGTCGGCGTCGCTGCATTGGGAGTTCATGTTCGCGCGCCCGCTGCACGGCACGCCCGACATGATCGCGCAGCACGAACTGCTGAATCAGGCCGCGCGCCTGATCGACGAAGGCACATTGCGCACCACGCTGGGCGCGCACTACGGCAAGATCAACGCCGGAAACCTGCGCCGCGCCCACGCCTTCATCGAAAGCGGCAAGGCGCAGGGGAAGATCGTGCTGGAAGGTTTCTAGGAAGCCCGCGCCATGCCTCGCCGCCAACCGCGGCGGGGCATCTCGCAATTGCAAGCAGAAAGCAGTACAAACTCGACTGCGCGCAACCGCATGCGCAACGCCATCGGGAGTCTCTTCTGCTCGACCACATTCTCAATCAGACGCTTGAACCCCTGCTCTGGGGTATGGTGGCCTTTACCCTGCTGATGCTGAGGCTCGCGCCCCTGCAAGGCTGGAAGGCCGTCATCGTCGCCGGCATCACGGCGGGGCTGGTCTTCGACACCATCCAATTCCGCGTAGGCCCCCCGCGCCTGTGGGACGCGCTGGTGCTGGGTTCGGTGCTGGCCGCCCTGCTGGCGGCCGCCGTGCTGGAACTGCTGTTCCTGCTGCTGCGCCGCTCGCGTCCCGAGCGGGCCTGAGACAGCGGGCCGGCCTGCGGTCCGGACCGCAGGCGCCTCGCGCGCACGCCGTCAGGCGCGCCCTTCCCGCTTGGCGCGGGCGTGAGGATCGTTGATCTCGGCCTCCAGCTCGGCGATCAGCCACTCCAACCAGCCGTTTTCACTGCGCGCGTAAACCACCGCGGCGGGCGTCTTGCCGCTGCGCCAGCCCGGCTGATGCGCATCCATCCACGCACCCAGGCTCTTGTGCGGGGCCAGCAGGCCCGACAACCAGGACCACAGGTAATCAGGCACGTTGCGGCGGAATCCTTGCGCGCAGGCGTAGAGGGTGGGCTCAAGCGGCAGGTTGCCGGCGCGGGCCAGCCTTGCCTGCACGCGGCGCAGGGTCTCGGCCGCGGCCTGCAATTGTTCGGTGCTGAGCTTTTTCATTCGAGGACTCCTGATCTTGGTTTGCCCGGATTATCGCCGCAGGCAGCGGCGCTTTCCAAGCGCCGCTTGCAGCCATCAGGAACACGCCGGCCGGGGCGGCTCCAGGCCCAGCAAAGCGGTCGCGCTGAAGCGCGCGCCCGGTTCCAGCACCCGCATGCCGGTGCGCGCCTCGCCGCCCGCCGCCAGGTTGAACGCGTCCGCCACATTGGTGACCGGCTCCACGCACAGAAACTCCGAGCCGGCCGCCGTGTACACCACCAGGTGCGCAAAGGCCGGATCGGCATGCAGCGACAGCTGATGCCCATCGGGCCAATGCAGGGTGGCCCGCCCCTCCCACTGCGACAGATAGGTATCGCAGCCGCTGGCCGAGCGCCGCAGTTCGCGCACATGAACGGCCTTGCTGCCGGCAGGCAGTCCCTCCGCGTCCGCCGTCCACTCGCGGCGCGCATGCAGCGTGACGCGCTCGGCCGTGAAATAAGGATGCAGCCCCAGGCCGCAGGGCATGGGCGTGTCGCCCAGATTGACGATGGCCAGCGCCACGCTCAGGCCGCGCGCGTCCAGCTGATAGCGCTGCACGCATTCGAATGGCCAGGGCCAGCCCAACACGCCGGCGGGCTGCGCCAACACCAGGTCGACGCTGTCCGCGCTCAGGCTGCGCACGCTCCACGCCTGATACAGGCCCGCGCCATGGATCGCATGGGGCCGGCCGGGCACGGACTGCAACGCGTGCCTGGCGCCGTTGAAGGTGAACACGCCGTCGCGGATGCGGTTGGAGTACGGCGCCAGCGGGTATGAGCCCGCCCGCGGCCAGCGGCCGGCGGGCCATTGCGTGTCGGTCAGCGGCACGATCCAGTCGTGCGCGCCGGTGGACAACCGGGTCAGGCGACCGCCGCCGCCTGGCGCGAATTGGGCCTGGTGCGGGCCGCTGGCGATCGTGATGCGCTCGCTGGCGTCGAGCGTGGCCGGGACGGATGAAACCTGCATGGGGAAGAAACTCCGGCGGCGGAAACAGGGCCGCGCGCTGCGATTGTGCCGTCCCCGGACTGGCGGGCGCAAGCGGCTGCCGGACGCCTCATACCGCCCCGGCTTCGACGCCGCACAACGCCAGCAGCCGACTCAACGCAGGATTCCGGTTGGTCTCCAGCCAGGCGATGCCATGCTGCAGCTTGGGCGCGTCCGCCGGCAACGGGCGGAACACCACGCCCTCCATGTTGAGGGACTCGATGTCCCGCGGAATGATGGCCACGCCGGTGCCAGCCGCGACCAGGCACAGCAGGGTCTGGGACGCTTCCGTTTCCCGCACCACGCGCGGCAGGAAGCCCGCCTCCAGGCAAATGGCGTCCATGGCGCCGCGCAGGTGAAAGCCCTTGCCCGAGGGATAGGCGATGAATGGCTCTTGCGCCAGGTCCTCAACGCCCAGTTCGATCTTGGCCGCCAGCGGATGCGCGTCGGTCAGCGCGATGGAGAACTCGCTGAGCATGAATCCGTGCGACACGATGTGTTTGCCCTCAAGGGGCAGAAAGCACAGCGCCGCATCCAGCGTGCCGTCCAGCAGCTTCAGACGCAGTTCGCCAGTCGGCAGCGGCCCCTGGATGTCCAGCGCGATATCGCTGTATAGCCGCCGGCAATCGCGCACCAGCCCCGGCAGGCGCACATGGCTGGCGCGTCCGGTATAGCCCACCCGCAGACTGCCGGTCTCGCCCCGGCCGGCCTTGCGGCAGGCCTCCACGGCGCCGTCCAACTGCCGGAACATGGGTTGGATGCTGTCCAGGAACACGCGGCCCGCCACCGTCAGCGCGACCTTGCGGGTGCTACGGTCGAACAGCTTCACGCCCAATTCGTCTTCCAGTTCGCGGATGCGCTGGCTCAAAGGCGGTTGGGCGATATGCAAGCGCAGGGCGGCGCGGGTGAAGTTCAGTTCCGTGGCAAGGACCATGAAGCTATGCAGGTGGCGCAGTTCCATGTCGGGTATCGGCAATTGATATTCCATGAATATAAATGATGTTCCGATAATAAATTGGACGACTCAATCCCCAAGCCCTAACCTGCCACGCATCCAATAACCACACAGCGTGGAGACAAGCATGGCTGATCTTTCGGGGCGGGTGGCCCTGGTAACCGGTTCGACCAGCGGCATCGGCCTGGCCGTGGCGCGGCGCCTGGCGCGCTCCGGCGCGACGCTGGTGCTCAATGGCCTGGCCGACGCTGCCGCGGCCGACGCGCTTTGCGCCGAGTTCCGGGATACCTACGGCGTGCCGGTCCGCTTCCAGCCCTGCGACCTGCGCAAGCCGGCCGAGATCGAGGCCATGATGGCCGAGCTGAACCAGGTCTATGGCGCGCTGGATATCCTGGTCAACAACGCCGGCATCCAGCATGTGAGCCAGATCGAGGCCTTTCCGGTCGACAAGTGGGACGACATGATCGCCGTCAACCTGTCGGCCAGCTTCCACACCATGCGCACCGCGCTGCCGGCCATGCGCGCGCGCAACTGGGGCCGCATCGTCAACATGGCGTCCATCAGCGGCTTGCGCGGCCGCGCAGGCAAGACCGGCTACAACGCCACCAAGCACGGCCTGATCGGCCTGACCAAATCCGTGGCGCTGGAAACCGCGCAGACCGCCATCACCTGCAACGCCATCTGCCCCGGCTGGGTACACACGCCGCTGGTGCAAAAGCAGATCGACGCGCTGGCCGAACGCGAAGGGCTGGACAATGCCGCGGCCACAAACAAGCTGCTCGGCCTGCGCCAGCCTTCGGGCAAGTTTGTCACCCTGGAACAGATCGCCGGCCTGTGTGAATTCTTCTGCTCGCCCGACGCCGACGAAGTCCGCGGCGTGGCCTGGGCCATGGACGGCGGCACCACTGCAGCCTGAAGCCGCAGCGGCGGCCTCCATTGAACATGCACGCAGGCCGCGCAGCGATACCGATAACGCCCCGAGGAGTACAAGATGCTGGACCACACCCACGCGCCCACCGCCAAGAGCTGGGTCGACGGCGCCGACGGCCATCCGGATTTCCCGCTGCAGAATCTGCCGATGGGCGTGTTCCGCCATGATGGCGGCACGCCGCGCATCGGCGTCGCCATCGGCGAGCAGGTGCTGGATGTCCGGGCCGCCGTGGAACTGGGCCTGCTGGACGGGCTGGAGCCGGTCGCGCGCCAAGCGCTATCGACGCACAGGCTCAACGACTGGATGGCCTTGCCCGCCGCCGCCCGCAAGGCCGTGCGGCACGCCCTGTTCGCGCTGCTGGACACCACACACCCGGCCAGCGCGCGGCACGCGGCGCTGGCCGCGCGCCTGCTGCATCCGCAAGCCCAATGCGAACTGCTGCTGCCTGCGGACGTGGGCGACTACACCGATTTCTATGCCGGCATCCATCACGCCAGCCACGTGGGCAAGCTGTTCCGGCCCAACAACCCGCTGATGCCGAACTATAGGCACGTGCCCATCGCCTATCACGGCCGCGCCTCCTCCATCTGCGCCTCCGACACGCCCGTGCGACGGCCGCGCGGCCAGGTGAGGACGGAGGCCGGCGTCGACGTCCCGGCCTACCGGCCGTCCGCGCAACTGGACTTCGAACTCGAATTGGCGATATGGATCGGCCCCGGCAATGCGCTCGGCGAGCCCGTGCCGCTGGAGCAGGCCGCCAGCCATGTGGCGGGCTATGGCCTGCTGAACGACTGGTCCGCCCGCGACATCCAGGCTTGGGAATACCAGCCGCTGGGCCCCTTCCAGGGCAAGAATTTCGCGTCCACGGTTTCGCCCTGGGTGGTGACTGCCGAAGCGCTGGCCCCGTTCCGCAGCGCCGCGATGGCGCGCGGCGATGGCGATCCTGAACTGCTGCCCTATCTGCGCAACGCCGACGACGCCGCCACGGGCGGACTGGCCATCGCGCTGCAAGCATGGCTGTCCACGCCGCTGATGCGCGAACGCTCGCAAGCGCCGCAACGGCTGGCGGCATCCGATGCGCGCCATCTGTACTGGACGCCGGCGCAGATGGTGGCGCAGCACACGCTGGGCGGCTGCAACCTGCGCCCGGGCGACCTGCTGGGCTCGGGCACCATCTCCACGCCCGACGACAGCGGCCACGGCAGCCTGCTCGAACTGACCCACGGCGGCAAACAGCCCATTACCCTGCCCTCGGGCGAAACCCGGCTGTTCCTGGAGGCCGGAGACGAAGTCACCCTGACGGCCCATTGCAGCCGCGAGGGTTTCCAGCGCATCGGCTTCGGCGCAAGCCGGGCGCGCATCATCGATTGACGTTCAATACCAGGCATCCCGCTAGACCTGGAGCCGGCCGGCGAGCCGGCGGCACACAAAGGAGGAATGACATGAAGAAGATCCTGGCAACAGGCATGATGATCCTGGCAAGCGCAAGCAGCGCCCCCGCGCTGGCGCAGGACTTCCCCAACCACCCGATCCGCCTGATCATCCCCTACTCCGCCGGCGGCGTCACCGACGTGGTCGGCCGCGCCCTGGCCGAGCAGTCCGGCAAGCGCCTCGGCCAGACCGTGGTGGTCGAAAACAAGACCGGCGCCAACGGCACGCTGGGCGCGACCCAGATGCTCAACACCGCGCCCGACGGCTATACCGTCACCATGGTGCCCATCGGCATCTTCCGCATGCCGCACATCACCGGCACGCGCTACGACCCGATCAAGGACCTGACCTACATCTCGATGATCGCCGGCTACAACTACTACGTCGCAGTCGCCGCGGACTCGCCCTGGAAGACGCTGGACGACCTGGTCGCCTACGCCAAGTCCAAGCCCGACACGATTTCCTATGGCACGCCGGGCGCCTACAGCAGCCAGCACATCGCCATGGTGCAGCTGGGCGAAGCCGCCAAGGCCAAGTGGACCCACGTCCCTTACAAGGGCGACGCCGACGCGCTGACCGCCATGCTGGGCGGCCACATCCAGGTGCTGGTCGGCGCCAGCACCATCCTGCCCTACGTGGCCTCTGGCAAGGTCCGCATCCTCGCGTCGCTGGGCGACAAGCGCTCGCCCGACCTGCCGGACGTGCCCACCCTGAAGGAAGCCGGCTATCCCGTGGTGCACACCTCGCCTTTCGGCATCGCCGGCCCCAAAGGCATGGACCCGGCCGTTATCGCCAAGCTCGACGGCGCCTTCCGCGACACGCTCAAGGACGAGGCTTTCCTCGCCCTGCTGCGCCAGTCCGGCGTATCGCCGCAATACATGGATACCGCGACCTACACCAAGGCCGCCCAGGCCAGCGCGGAGACGGAGCGTGAGGTCATCAAGAAGTTGGGGAACATCATGAACAAATGAGGTACAGGCAAGGTCCGCGTGCGTCGGATCCAACGCCCCTCAACTGTAATAAAACGTAAAATCACAAGTGCCCAAGAAACGCCCCAGCAATGGGGCGTTTTCCGTTGGGCCGGGTTCCGGCGCACGCGGGATGTGGAATGCACGCCACACCCCCCACTTTCCATGTCGGCGACCTGCTGGCATCATGCGGCGCGTAGGGCACCTGTCAAGCATCTGAACAAGGAAGAAAAAGTGCGATTCAGTTTTCTCAAGGCCCTGCTAGTCTGCCTGTGCGGCGCCATGCTGAGCGCCTGCACCACCTGGGACGTGGCGATGCTGCGCCACAAGGGCAAGCCAGTCAACGACATCGTGACCGAGTGGGGCGTCCCCGATCGCGTGTACGCCAGTGAAGACCTGCCGATCGGGCAATTGGTCTACATGTGGCAGACCTCCGGCGAAGTCTCGTGGGACGAGGCCGTCGGCAGCTTCTACGTTCCCCCGCCGGGCGGCGTCAGCTACGGCTTCGGCAACAACACGGGCACCATCTACCAGCGCCGCACCGGCGTCGCCAGCTGCTACACCATGCTCCACGTCGACGAGAAGGGCATCGTCGTCGGCGGCGACCTCGTCAACAACGGCACGACCTGCAAAATGTGGTGATGGCGGCGCCAGGCGGATCGCCCATGCGCCTCGCCAACCGGCCTCCCATCGGACAACCCGCAAGAGAATTCCTGATGACGAACATGAAAACCACCCTCATCCCCTTGCTCGCCCTAGCTCTGCTGTCCGGCCCGGCCTTCGGCGCCGAGAAAAAGCCCACGGAGGGCGACATTTCCCGGGCCATTGCCTATACGGATGTGATGCGCGCCTACGCCTACAGCAAGCAAGCCGCCGAGTTCAAGGCGCGCTTCGACAAGATCGGCCCGGGCGCCGACGGTCTGGAAGCCATGACCAATGCAGCCAACCTCATGAGCCTGGCAAACCAGGCCATGCGCGCGGCCTGCGCACGCGAACCGCATTATGTGGAAAAAGGCATCGAGGCCTTTCGCTGCAGCAAGATCAAGTAGCCGGTCCTGAACAAGCCGTTTGAACCGCCGTTGCAGAACTGACGGCGATTGCAATCGCTCTCTTTCGCAGGAACCTGCGACCAGGCCGCCATGCCCGCGGCCTGCGGCTTTCGACGAGACCACCGCCCGTTCTCTTCAATTCAGCGGGCGCCTGCTGGATGACGGGTATCGGCTTTGTTGTTTCTCGCCTTGCTGGTCGTCGTGTCGTAGCCGCCGCTCAGGTTGGACGTACTTCGGGAACTGGCGCCATCGCTGTATCTCGTGTCGTAGCCACCGCTCAAGTTGGACGTGCTGCGCGAGTTCCGCCCATCGCTGTAAGTCGTGTCATAGCCGCCGCTCAGGTTGGATGTGCTCCGGGAGGTGGTGCCGTCGCTGTACCTCGTGTCCAAGCCACCGCTCAAGTTGGATGTGCTGCGCGAAGTCCGCCCGTCGCTGTACGTCGTGTCGTAGCCGCCGCTCAGGTTGGACGTGCTCCGCGAGGTAGTGCCGTCGTCATAGGTGCAGTCTTGCCCACCCGACAGATTGGACGTGCATCTTTCCGCCTGCGCGGTCGCGGCTGCGAACACGGCAAGCACGACGAAAGACAACATGGGTGCGATTTTCATTTTGATCCCTATGGCGTGGAGGCTGATGCCGTCACCGCCGCGTTGTTGTGCGGCGTGGCGACCACCATAGCGACTATTCCCGTGAGCGGATGCAGCGGTTTTGCGCAAAGCAATTTCAGCCGGTTTCGGGCCGGTTCAGTCGGTTTCCTGGCCTCATTTTCCGTACGCCCGCCCTGCCTGCCGGCGTAGCAATTCAATTGCTTCTGTTCTCGCCAAGCGCCGGCGACCGAGCAGTCGGCATGGCCATATTGATGCGACCTGGGGCAGCAGAGACCTGCGCCGACACAGGGCACGAGGTCATCAAGAAGTTGGGCAATATCATGAACAAGTGAGGTCCGGACAAAACCAGCATCCGTCCCTCCCCGCAGCGGTCCACGCGCCCGATACAATCACGGGCATGAATTCCGCAACGCAAAACACCGCCGCCGACGCCCACCCGGGCCACACCCCCATGATGCAGCAATACCTCCGCCTGAAGGCGGAGGCTGGCCCCTTGCTGCTGTTCTACCGCATGGGGGACTTCTATGAAATGTTCTACGAAGACGCGGAGCGCGGCGCGCGTCTGCTCAACCTGACGCTAACCAAGCGCGGCTCGTCCAACGGCACGCCGATCCCGATGGCCGGGCTGCCGGTGCACGCCATGGAGCAGTACCTGGCGCGGCTGGTCGCCATGGGCGAGTCCATCGCCATCTGCGAGCAGATCGGCGATCCGGCGACCTCCAAGGGACCGGTCGAGCGCCGCATCGTGCGCATCGTCACGCCCGGCACGTTGACGGACGACGCGCTGCTGCCGGCCAAGGCGGACCGCGCGTTGGCCGCGGTATTCGTCGGCGGCACGGCACGCGCGCCGCGCGCGGGGCTGGCCTGGCTGAACCTGGCCAGCGGCGAATTCCGCGTGACCGAATGCGCACCCGCGCAGCTGGAATCCGAACTGCACCGCATCGCGCCGGCCGAGATCGTCTGCGCCGAGAGCGCCGAATTCGACTTTCCCTTCGAAGGCGCCCGCGCCCGCGTGCCCGACTGGCACTTCGAAGGCGACAGCGCGCGCGCCCATCTGCTGGCGCACTTCAAGACCGACACGCTGGCGGGTTTCGACATCGAGGACATGCCGGCCGGCATCTGCGCCGCGGGCGCCCTGCTGCGCTATGCGGCCCGCACCCAGTCGCAGGCCCTGGCCCACGTGCAAAGCCTGTCGGCGGAGCGCCCCGGCCAGTACGTGCTGCTGGACCCGGTCACGCGCCGCAACCTGGAACTGACGCAGACGCTGTCCGGCGAAGATTCGCCGACGCTGTTCTCGCTGCTGGACGGCTGCCGCACGCCCATGGGCAGCCGGCTGCTGCGCCGCTGGCTGCACCATCCGCTGCGCGAGAACGAGCAGGCGCTGGCGCGCCAGCAAGCCATCTCGGCGCTGCTGGCGGGCCGCATGGACATGGAGCAGACCTTTGGCGCGGCCGGCTTTGGCGCGGCTGGATTTGGTTCGGCCGGCCTGCTGGAGTCCCTGCGCGGCGCGCTGAATGCCTTCCCCGACATCGAGCGCATCGCCGCCCGGCTGGCGCTGCGCTCGGTGCGACCGCGCGAACTGGCCAGCCTGCGCGACGCGCTGCAAGCCCTGCCGGCGCTGCGCGACCTGGTCGAGCCCATGGCGGACTCGCCGCGGCTGGGCGAACTGATCTCGCACCTGTCGGTGGATCCGGCCCTGGCCGCCCTGCTGGTGCGCGCCATCGCCGCCGAACCCGCTGTCGCCATCCGCGACGGCGGCGTGCTGGCTGCCGGTTTTGACGCGGAACTGGACGAACTGCGCGGCCTTGCCGCCGACGGCGGCGACTTCCTGGTGCAGCTGGAAGCGCGCGAACGCGAGCGCACCGGCATCAGCAATCTGCGCGTGGAGTTCAACCGCGTGCACGGCTTCTACATCGAAGTCACCAAGGGCCAGACTGCCAAGGTGCCGGAGGACTACCGCCGCCGCCAGACGCTGAAGAACGCCGAACGCTACATCACGCCTGAACTCAAGACCTGGGAAGACAAGGTGCTGTCGGCCCAGGACCGCGCGCTGGCGCGCGAGAAATGGCTGTTCGAGCAATTGCTGGACGTGCTGGCCGAACACGTGCGGCCGCTGTCGGACTGCGCCGCCGCGCTGGCCGAACTGGACGCGCTGGCCGCCCTGGCCGAACACGCCCGCCGCCACGACTGGATCGCGCCCGAATTGTCCGAGCAGGCCGACATCGACATCGAGGCCGGCCGCCACCCGGTGGTGGAACATGCCATCGAACGCTTCACGCCCAATGGCTGCCGGCTGGAGCCGGCGCGCCGCATGCTGTTGATCACCGGCCCGAACATGGGCGGTAAATCGACCTATATGCGGCAGGTGGCACTGATCGTGCTGCTGGCGCGCATCGGCAGCTTCGTGCCCGCGGCGCGCGCCCGCATCGGCAAGATCGACCGCATCTTCACCCGCATCGGCGCGGCCGACGACCTGGCGGGCGGCCGCTCGACCTTCATGATGGAAATGACCGAAGCGGCCGCCATCCTGTCGGCCAGCACGCCCAACAGTCTGGTGCTGATGGACGAGATCGGCCGCGGCACATCGACCTATGACGGCCTGGCACTGGCCTGGGCCATTGCTTGCCGCCTGCTGGCCCACAACCGCGCGCTGACGCTGTTCGCCACCCACTATTTCGAACTGACCCGCCTGCCCGCGGAACAGCCGGCCTCGGCCAACGTGCACCTGGCCGCGGCGGAATCAGCCGGCGGCATCGTATTCCTGCATGAAGTGCGCGAAGGCCCGGCCAGCCGCAGCTACGGGATCCAGGTGGCGCAGCGCGCGGGCGTGCCCGCCGCCGTGATCCGCCAGGCCACGCGCGAACTGGAACGCCTGGAAGCCCAGGGCGCCCCCACGCCGCAACTGGGCCTGTTCGCGGCCGCGGCGGACGCCGACGCCCAGGCCTATGCCGAAGCCGACCGCACCGACGACCTGGAAGCCCTGGACGCCCTGCGCGAGGAACTCGCCGCCGTCGACCCGGACAGCCTGACCCCGCGCGAAGCGCTGGACGCCCTCTACCGCCTGAAGAAGCACCTGCAATGAACCTCGACCATCCCTTGGCCCTGCTGGGCAATCAGAGCCCCAACGACTTCATGCGCCGCCATTGGCAGCGCAAGCCCTTGCTGATCCGCCAGGCCATTCCCGGATTCAAGCCTCCGCTCACGATCGCCGCCATCAAGAAGCTGGCGCGCCGCGACGACGTGGAGTCGCGCCTGATCTGGCGCGAAAACGGCGAATGGCAGATGGAGAACGGCCCCTTCGCACGCCTGCCCAAGGACAATGAAGGCGACTGGACCCTGCTGGTGCAAAGCGTGGACCTGCACAGCGACGCCGCATCTGAACTGATGCAGCTGTTCCGCTTCATCCCCGACGCGCGCCTGGACGACGTGATGATCAGCATCGCCAGCCACGGCGGCGGCGTGGGTCCGCACTTCGACAGCTACGACGTGTTCCTGCTGCAGGCGGCGGGCGAGCGCGAATGGCGTTATGGCCGCCAGAAGGACCTGTCGCTGGAACCAGGCCTGCCGCTGAAGATCCTGAGCCGATTCGAGCCCGAGGAAACCGCCGTGCTGGCCCCGGGCGACATGCTCTACCTGCCGCCGCAGGCCGCCCATGACGGCGTCGCCGTGGGCGACGGCTGCATGACCATCTCCATCGGCTTTCGCGCGCCCACGCAGGCGACGCTGGCGCGCGGGCTGCTGGAAGCGGCCGCGGACCAGGTCATGGCGCGCGTCGGCCTCCTGGGCGGCCCCTACGGCGAACCCGCCCTGCCCGGCCCCAAACTGTCCGCCGTCTATCGCGACCCCGGCCAGCCCGCCGTCGACACGCCCGCAGCCCTGCCGGACGCGCTGGTGGCCGCGACGCTGGAAACCGTGGAAAAGCTGCGCTTCGACGATGCGCTGGCCTCGCGCTTCCTGGGCTGCTGGCTGACCGAACCCAGCAACCTCAGCGTGTTCGACGCGCCCGAGGGCCTGGACGTGGACCTGGAAGAAGATTGGCCTGCCACCGGCAGGCTGGTGCTGGACCGCCGCAGCCGCATGCTGTATCGCGGCAAGCAGCTCTTCATCAATGGCGAGACCGCCATGACGCCGGCCGACGCCGCCTTGCGCACGCTGGCGGATGCTCGCAGCCTGGATTGCTCGGACCCGTCCTGCGCCCGCCTCACCGACGAAGCGCGCTCCTGCCTGGCGGACTGGTTGGACTCGGGCTGGATCCGCTACGAGTCTGCGTAGCATCCGGACACCCTCGCGTATCAGTCCTGTACAGAAGGAAATCAGGTCTGATACGCGGGACACATCAAGAAAGAGATAACACGAAGCTGAAAGGTTTGTTGCCGTTAGGATGCGACCTTTTTAACTTTCATACGCGTTGCGCTCGCGTGTTCCTGTAGCCTGACTTCTGGTTTCCCCTAATGGGGTTTCAAGAGTCGTCATCTACAGGAGTCTAAAAATGATGAGCAAAACCTTGATTATTGCTTCGGTGCTGGCCGTCGCGCTGAGCGCCTGCAACAAGAAGGAAGATGCCCCGGCGCCCGCGACCAACCCCGCTCCGGGCGCCAGCACGCCTGCCCCCACCACGACGCCCCCGGCCACCTCGCCGGCTCCGGCGCCCACGCCCAACACCACGCCGGGCGGCGGTTCGACCACCCCGGGCGGCTCGACCACGCCCGCGTCCTAATAAAAAAGCAGAGACGAACCCCCGCTCTGAGGACGCAAGAAAAAGCCCTGGCTGTTCGCAGCCAGGGCTTTTTTACGTCCAGATGCTTATAAGCAAGACACCGCAACCGCAGCGCATCGCGGCTCGGGGGTCGCGCGTCCCGCAGTCTGCAAAGCCCTTGCAAACCGCGCCCAAATAAAAAAGAGGCCCCAGCGGGGCCTCTCTTGCGCAGACCTGCGCATGAGCGCAGAACCGGGCCGGTCTTACATCTTGTCCTTCAGCACGCTCAGCAGGCGCTGGGCGGTGGCGCTGTTGTCGCGGGCGCCATTGGCATCCAGCACGGTCACCGTGGTCTGTTCGCCGCTGGCGGCCAGGTGGATGCGGTACTGGGGCGCCTCGGCCTTCTTGTCGCCCGAGAACATGCGGCTGAAGAAGCCCGGCTGCTCGATCTTCTCGCCCGTGTCGGTGTCGACATAGCGGACGAAGTAGTCGCCAGCGGAACGGTCGCGGTCGTCCACGGCGAAACCGCCGCCGTCCAGCGCCACGCCGACACGGCGCCATGCGCGGTCGAAGGATTCGCTGACGACGAGCGAGGCGCCTTGAGCGCGGACGTCCTGCTGCACGGCGGGCTTCTGCGGCGCGGCCTCGGCCTGCTGCACCAGCTTGCGGGCATTGTCGACGTCGGAACCCAGGTAGACCATCATGCGCGCCAGCATGGCGGCGTTCAGGCCCGGATCTTCCTTGCCGTTCTGCCATTGCACCTGGTTGCCGTCGGCGCCCACGCGCTTTTCCAGCATCTGGCGATGGCTGACGTAGACCTCGGTATGGCCGTTGACGCGTTCGACGCGGGTGCGGAATTTCTCGCGCTCGCCGCTATCCCAGGCCGATTCCAGGATCATGCCCAGCGCCTGGCGCAGCCAGCTTTCCGGAATCTTGGCGCGGTTTTCCGCCCAATCGGTTTCGATCAGGCCGGCGCTCGGGTTGTTGCTGGCCACGGTAAAGCCGCTTTCGGTCCAGAAGTCGACCAGACGCGGGAAGATGTCTTCAGGCGGACGATCCACCACCAGCCAGCGCAGGTCGCCGTCGCGCTCGACGCGCATGTCCTGGCGGCCGGGCAGCACGTTGCTGGTCTTCGGCTGGCTGGCTTGTGCCTGGCCCTGCTGCTGGAACTGCGAATAGGTGGTCGAGCCCGAAGCCGGCGCGCGGTAGCGCGGATCGGCGTTGGCCTGGGTCAGGTCGGGCGGGATGCTGAGAGGCTCTCCACGCTGGGTGACTGCGCTCTTGTAATTGACGGACTCTTCATTGCCCAGGAATTGATTGACCTCGCTGCAACCGGCCAACAACACCAGAGACATCAATGCCGACAAACCGGCATGACGCTTGTTCATACGTATCCTCACGATATTTAGAGCAGGCCCGTTTCCTGGAGCGCGGTACGCACGGTCGCGTGGTGCTGCGCTCCCAGTTCAACCAGCGGCAGCCGGTAGCCCAGTGCGCTGCGGCCCATTTCGGCCAACGCCCACTTGACAGGGATGGGGTTGGCTTCAACGAACAAAGCCTTGTTCAGACGCGCCAGGTACGCATTAAGTTCACGCACCTTAGGCACATTGCCAGCCAGGGCGGCGGCACAGAGCTCACGCATGAGCTTCGGCGCCACGTTGGCCGTGACGGAAATATTGCCACGCGCGCCCAGCAGGATCAGGGCGGCGGCGGTGGGATCATCGCCGCTGAAGACCTGGAAACTGGCTGGCGCTTCGCGCAACAGCAGGCCGCCGCGGGCGATGTCGCCCGTGGCGTCCTTGATGCCGATGATGCCCGGTACCTGCGCCAGGCGCAGGACCGTTTCGTTGCTCATGTCGGCAACGGTACGACCCGGCACGTTGTACAGGATGGTGGGCAGATCGACGGCTTCCGCGATGGTGCGGAAGTGGCGGTACAGGCCTTCTTGCGAGGGCTTGTTGTAATAGGGGACGACCGACAGGCCGGCCTGCGCGCCCACGGCCTTGGCGTGGCGCGTCAGGTGGATGGCTTCGTCGGTGGAGTTGGCGCCCACGCCGGCGATGACTGGAATGCGGCCCGCTGCGTGTTCGACTGCAACGCGGATCAGTTCCGCATGTTCTTCCATGGAGACCGTGGGCGACTCCCCGGTGGTGCCAACCACCACCAGCGCGTCGGTGCCTTCCTGGATATGCCAGTCGATCAGCGACCGGTAGGCAGCGTAGTCCAGGCTGCCATCGGGCTGCATGGGGGTGACCAGGGCCACCATGCTGCCTTGGAAATTAACGCCTGCGGCGGTTGCAGGGGATGCCATAAATGTAGGGCTCCAACACCCCGCGGCGGGATGCCCCGGGGCCAGAATCAATGAAACCGTTGAGTTTAACGGATATTGGCTGAAATCCTACAGAAACCACTGGACGATGGTCGTCCCAAGGGCGAGCACGGGGCGCATCAAAAGCCAGAGCACATCCGTCACCAGCAGGATGACAACGATCACCAGGCCATACGGCTCGATTTTCGAGTATTGCCAGGCCAGGCGGTTGGGCAGCAGGCTGAAGAGGATGCGTCCCCCGTCCAGCGGCAGGATGGGCAGCAGATTCAGGGCCATGAGCACCAGGTTGACGTTCACGCCGGCCACGGCCATTTCGAACCAGAACGATTCCTGCAGGCCGGACTCCAGGAAGATGCGCAGCGAAAACGCCCACAGCACCGCCATGAACAGGTTGGCGGCGGGGCCTGCCAGGGCCACCCACAGCATGTCCTGCTTGGGCCGGCGCAAACGGCCGAAATCCACCGGCACGGGCTTGGCCCAGCCGAACAGCATGCCCGGACTGCCCAGCAGCTTGGACGCCAGCAGGATCGCCACCGGCACCAGCAGCGTGCCGACCGGATCAATGTGCCGCGCGGGATTCAGGCTGATGCGCCCGGCCTCATAGGCCGTGGGATCCCCGAACATGCGCGCGACAAAGCCATGCGCGGCTTCGTGCAGGGTAATGGCGAAGATGACCGGTATCGCGTAGACCGCAATGGTTTGGATGATGTCATTCATGGCGAACCGGATTGTAGATGAGCCGCGAGCCGGCACGTGCCGGCCCGCAAGGCGACGCGGCCGGCGCGATCAGGCAAGACCCAGCGTGGCCGGGTCGCCGCGTCCCACGCGCACCACCACCGGCTCTTCGCTGGTGAGGTCGATCACGGTGGTCGGCGATTGCGGGCAGGCGCCCGCATCGATGATGGCCGCCAGGTCGTGGTCGTAGCGTTCGCGGATTTCTTCCGCGTCATTCAGCGCTTCGGCCTCGTCCTTGGGGATGAGCGTGGTGGACAGCAAAGGCGCCCCCACCTGATCCAGCAGGCCGAGCATGACGGGATGATCCGGCACGCGGATGCCGATGGTCTTGCGCGACGGATGCGAGACGCGGCGCGGCACTTCCTTGGTGGCTTCGAGGATGAAGGTCCAGGGCCCGGGTGTCGCAGCCTTCAGCAGGCGGTACTGGCGGTTGTCGACGCGCGCGAAGTGGCCGATTTCGGCCAGGTCGCGGCACAGCAGCGTGAGATGATGGCGTTCGTCCAGGCCCCGCAGGCGGCGCAGTCCGTCGGCGGCATTCTTGTCGTCCAGCCGCGCGACCACGGCATAGCTCGAATCGGTAGGCACCGCGACCAGCCCGCCATCGGCCAGCCATTGGGCCGCCTGCTTCAGCAGGCGCGGTTGCGGATTCGCGGGATGAATGGAGAAATACAGGGCCATGGGTTTATCCTAACACTCTTGAAGGCCGCTCAGTAAAGCGCGGCGATGCAAAATGGCGGGAACGCCGACCCGCCCGGAGAAACAGTATGCGCCTTGATGACTCGCGCGAAAGCGACAATGTGGAAGACCGCCGCTCAAGCGGCCCACGCATCGGCGGCCGCGGCACCATCGGCATAGGCACGATCGTGCTGGCCCTGGTCGCCATGTATTTCGGCGTGGATCCCAGCGTGGTCCTGCAGATGGCCGAAGGCCCGCCCGCGCAGCAACAGCAGGGGCCCGCCACGCGTCCGCCCGCCAACGATGCGCAGGCCATCTTCGTCTCGAAGGTGCTGGGCGAAACCGAAGACACCTGGAGCGCCATCTTCCAGAAGGACCTGAACCGCCAGTATGTGGCGCCCAAGCTGGTGCTGTTCCGCGGCGCCACGCCCACGGCCTGCGGCACCGGGCAATCGGCCATGGGGCCGTTCTACTGTCCGGGCGACAGCAAGGTCTACATCGACCTCGCCTTCTTCGACGAACTGCAGAACCGCTTCAAGGCGCCGGGCGATTTTGCCCAGGCCTATGTGATCGCCCATGAGGTCGGACATCATGTCCAGCACCTGCTCGGCATCTCGGACCAGGTGGATAATCTGCGCCGCCGCAATCCGTCCCAGGCCAATGCCTTGTCGGTGCGCATGGAATTGCAGGCCGACTGCTTCGCGGGCTTGTGGGCGCAACGCGCCAACGCGGCGCGCAACATCCTGGAAAGCGGCGACGTGGAAGAGGCGCTGGGCGCCGCCACCGCGATCGGCGACGACCGCCTGCAGAAGCAAAGCCAGGGCTATGCGGTGCCCGATTCCTTCACCCACGGATCGTCGGCCCAGCGCGTGCGCTGGTTCAAGCGCGGGCTGGAGAGCGGCAGCATCAAGCAATGCGACACCTTCGGCGCCACCTCGCTGTAGACGTGTGAGCGTCCGACGCCGCGCCGCTGCTTGCGCTGTACATCCATACAGCAAAAAGAGCGGCGCGGTCTTCATCTTGTAAGATGACGCCCCCTCGCAGTGTTGCGCGTGCGCCCGCCGCCGCGCCGCGCATGCCAGGCGCGCTGTCCGGCGCGCGCATTTACAAGACCCTAGATCAGTTCCATGGCCAACAAGTTCGAACCGTTAATCACCGTTGATGAGGTGCAAGAGATTCTTGCCGAACCCAAGGAAACCGTAAAACCGATCGCCTGGGCACCGAAGCCCGCCGCCAGCAATCTCCAATGGCTGGAATTCGCCTGTGCCTGCCGGGTCAAGGGCGACGTGCGCGAAGACGTGATCTTCCGCGCGATCTATCGCGGCGCGCGCACGGCCGTGCACGGCCAGGCCACCATCTTCCTGGCCGAGGCGTTCTGCGCCAGCCTCTTCGTGGGCCCGCACCGCGTGTTCGGCGTGGACACCGACGACTCCTTCCACACCAGCCTGGTGGGCGAAGGCCGGCCGCAGTACCGCAAGCCGCTTGCGGACCGCAGCCATGAACACATCTGGGTGGACGAAGGCGAAGGCTATGCCGAACCCATCGTGCCCGCCCTGCAAAATATCGGCGCGCTGATGCAGTACTTCCTGCCGCGGGCGAATCTGACGCTGACCGGCGGATTCGCGCATCCCCTCAAAGGCCGCCAAATCGAACTGATCCTATGAGCACTTTCCTGGAAGCCTCCGGCTGGACCGTCCTGCCGGCGGGCGAACACGCCATCCGCGCCATATCGCCCATGACGCTGGGCCTGGACGGACAGCACGCGGCCTTCTTCATCGCGCATCCCGACGAATCCACGTTCTACCTGACCGACGCCTGTGAGACCTCGATGCATGCGTCCAGCTACGGCATCGACCTGGCGGCCAAGCGCATCGACATCCTGAACGAAACCCCGGGCGTCAGCTTGGCGCATTTCGACCGCGACGGCGCCATCGTCGCGTCCGGCCCCAATGAGCAGTTGCAGGAAGCCCTGTGGGATGCGGTCAAGCTGGCGATGGCGCTGTCGTTCCAATGCGCCAAGTGGATGCCCAAGTTCAGCCAGCTGCGGTTCCGTGCGCTGGTCGGACGGGCGCTGGCGGCAGGCGTGGGCGCGAACCGCATGGTCAAGGGCGCGCGCGCCAAGGGCAGCAGCGGCCACACGGCGGATTTCGCCTTCGCCGTGCGCGCAGCCAGCAGCACCGCGCTGACATACATCGAGCCCATCGCCCTGAAGGCCGGCAAGAAAATGGATTGGACGCAGGTCTACCAGACCCACGGCAAGATGTCGGACGTGAAGATGGCGGACGCGCGTAACTCGCGCATGGTCATCCTGGAGGATGGCGCCTCGGCCGAGGAGTTCAAGAAGGCCGTGACCATCCTGGAACAGTCGGCGAGCGTGCAGACGCTGGCCAAGACGCGCGATTGGCGGGAAGTCTTTTCCGGCTAGGCCAGCGTCAGGCTGGCATGTTGGTCAGGCCGTCGACGATTTCGCGGCCATGCAGGATGGCAGCATGCACCGCTTCGCGCGGACTGTAGACAAAACCGCCCTCGGCAAAGCGCGGGACCGGATATTCGTCGCCGCCTTCGAGCACGGCGCCTGCCTGGACCACCATCACTGACGCAATAAATACGGGGCCGCTGGATTGCGCCTGAACCTCGGCGTCTGCGCCCCGGGACACTTTGGCCGTCAGCCGGTATCCCTTGTAGATCAAATTGTTCTGATGCACTTCGGATGCCCTCTTTGTGCGACCCAGCATACCCTGGCTGTCTATGACAGTTCGGATATGTTTTGTAACGCAGGCAGAAAATAGAAACACTGTTGCACCGCAAGAATTATGTCCCCATTTTCTGCGGCCGGTGCGCATGGGATCTGCCTGCACCGCATGGCGAGGCCTGACGCGGCTTGCGGCGCGATGTGGGCCGCAGTTACCCGCCACTCCCGCATCGGCTCACGGGGATTTCCCTAGATCTGTTGCATATGCACACCTTGTCGCATGTCCATGCCGGTCGCGCCGCCGCTACGCGGCGACATGCAGCCCCCGCTGCGCAGCGCCCGCGGCGGGCTGCTCATCGGCCTGGCCGAAAAAGGCGGGAAACTGCTTTTCGCCCTTTTTCGTGACGCCCAAGGCGCGCGAATCCAGAGCCTTGCTGATCCAGCCGCGGCGCGTCAGCGCATCCAGCAGGGCCGCGCCCAAAGCGCCGCCGAGGTGCGAACGACGTTCGCTCCAATCCAGGCAGGAACACGCGAAACGCCGCCGACCTTGGCGCGCCTGCGCCACGTCCACGCCTATCTGCGCCAGCGCCGCTTCGCCCAGGGGCGTCAACACGTAGTCGCGCCCGTCCGCCGCCAGCCACTGGCGCGACAGCATGGCGTCGTGGATGCGCACGGCCAGCGTGCCCGCCATGTGGTCGTAGCAGGTGCGCGCCTCGCGCAGCGCGGAAGGCGTACTCGGCTTGAACGGCACCCGTTCGGCGCCGGCCACCACCAGCAGGGCCTCCAGCGCATGTCCGACCTCGCTGTTCGCCAGGCGGTAATAGCGGTGCTTGCCCTGCACGGCCATTTCCACCAGGCCCTGCTCCCGCAAACGCTGGAAATGGCTGCTGGCCGTGGAGGCGCCGATGTCGGCAGCGGCGGCCAGTTCGGTCGCCGTGCGGGCGCGGCCATCCAGCAGCACGCACAGCATGCGCGCGCGCGCCGGGTCGGCGATGGCGCCCGCCACGGCGGAAAGACTGATGTCGGCGAACTCGGATTCCATGATTCGCTCCAGGCCAAAGTGTTGTGTGCAGATTCAAGCATACTGCCACTCAACACAACAAGACAGCCGGCCCCCCCATGCGCGCATCCCGGAAATTCTTCGGCTGGACCGTTCTTTGCGCCACCTTCGCGCTGGCGGTCTTCGGTTGGGGCGTCGGCTTCTACGGCCCGCCCGTGTTCCTGCACGCGGTGGCGCAGCGCACCGGCTGGGGAGTGGCCCTGGTGTCCGGCGCCGTCACCCTGCACTTTCTTTGCGGCACCGTGGTGGTTGCCAATCTGCCTCGCCTGTACCGGCGCTGCGGCGTGCCCGCGGTAACGCTGGGCGGCGCCGTGCTGCTGGCGCTGGGCGTGGGCGGCTGGGCCACGGCCGCGCAACCCTGGCAGTTGTATGCCTCCGCGCTGTTCTCGGGCATGGGCTGGGTGACGCTGGGCGCCGCAGCCGTCAACGCGTTGATCTCGCCCTGGTTCGTGCGCCAACGGCCCGCCGCGCTGGGCATGGCTTACAACGGCGCCAGCGTCGGCGGCATCGTCTTTTCGCCCTTGTGGGTCTACTTGATCAGCCACGCAGGATTCGCCCAGGCGGCCTTGTGGGTAGGCGTGGCGATGGTGGCGGTGATCGCCGTGCTTGCGTGCAAGGTTTTTGCCGTTACGCCGCAACAGCTCGGGCAGCATCCCGACGGCGCCTTGGGGCCAACCCAGGCGCCAGCGGCGGCCATAAGCGCCGCAACGCCTGCGCCGGTGGTGGACCTGTGGCGCAACCGGCCCTTTCTTACTTTGGCCGCCGGCATGGCATTGGGCTTGTTCGCCCAGATCGGTCTGATCGCGCATCTGCTGTCCCTGCTGGCGCCGCTGCTGGGCGCGCAAACCGCCGGCCTGGCCATGGGAATGGCGACGGCCGCGGCCATCGGCGGGCGCACGCTGGTGGGATGGTTGATGCCCGCCGGCGCAGACCGGCGCAAAGTCGCTTGCGTGGCTTACGCCATCCAGATCGCCGGGTCGCTGGTCCTGATGCTGGCCGCTGAACACGCCTGGGCCATCTGGCTGGGCGTGTTGCTGTTCGGCTCAGGCATAGGGAATGCGACCTCGTTGCCGCCGCTGATCGCGCAGACCGAATTCGCCCGCGAGGACACGCAGCGCGTGGTGCCGCTGATCGTCGCCATGTCGCAAGGCGCCTACGCTTTCGCGCCGGCGCTGTTCGGCCTGCTGCGGGCATGGTCGGAACAGGCCGGACAGCCGCTGCTCTGGTTCCTGGCCTTGGCAGCCAGCCTGCAGGCCGCCGCCATCGTCAGTTTTGCCCTGGGGCGGACTACTCCAGCCCGCCCCGGCGGGCAACCAGCCCGGCCATGACCGCATCGCCGTTTTCACCCGCCAGGCCTTCCGCCACGCCACGCCGGTCGGCAACCGTGCGGTTCTGGCTGACCTTCCATTTGCCTTCGATGCGCGTGATGGGAATCTCCACGCCCACGATGGCGCGCATCTGCGCCGCGATGAAATCCTCCGGCGCGTCGGCCACGCGCCAAGGCTGCGCGCGCGCTTTTTCCTGGCTGGCGGTCAGCGCATCGAGCTGCGCGCGCAGCCAGGCCGGATCGTCCTGGACCTCCGGCGTGCCCCACACATGCACGGCGACGAAATTCCACGTAGGCACGACCTTGTGCGTCTCGGCCTTGGTCGGATACCAGGACGGCGTGACGTAGGCCTGCGGCCCATGGAAAACGGCCAGGCATTCCCGCCCCGACGCCAGGTCGGCAAGCTGCGGATTGGCGCGGGCCACATGCAGGCGCAGCACGCCATGCGGCCCCTCGGGATACAGCAGACAGGGGATGTGGTTCGCCATCAGCCCGCCCTCCCCGCTGGTCGTGAGCACCGCAAGGGGATGGGCGCGGATGAAATCATGCTGGACTTCGAGCGAGTCTTCTCGAAAGGCGGACGGCAGGTACATGGCGGATTCGGCGGTAGCGGGTAAAACCACAACATACCGCCATCGTGGCTCCATTTCCAGGACCAGCTCAGGTTCTTTTCATGGAGCCAGAAGCATCATGCCGGCAGCCGCTTTTCCAGCAGGATGGTGGTGAAGCCGCTATCCCACTCGTCATCGGGATAGGTCTCGATTTCGGCGTAGCCGTGCTTGCGGTAGAAGTGGCGGCTCCGCTGGTTGAAGGAGTCCGTCTCGAGCCGCGCGCGCCCGAATCCTGCGTCGCGGATGGCGGCTTCCATCCATGCCAGCAAGGCGCCGCCGACGCCCTGGCCCTGCCTTGCGGGGTGCACATGCAAGGCCCGGATGAAGTCGTTCTCCCAGTCCGCCATGCCCGCCGGCACGCCGTCGATCTCGCACACCATGAAGAGGTTTCCCCTTGTGCGCACGTACCCGGCCGTCTTGCCGCTGGCGCGGAACTGCCGGTCCCTTTCCGCCGTCATCTCGGGCATCCATGTGCCTTCGTAGGTGCGCATCAGCAGGTCTTCCAGCAACGCTGCATCCTCGGGCCGGGCCAGCCTGATCATGAATTTCTGTAGTTGGTCCGTCATGCGCGGCAGTGTAGCAATGCGCGCCGTGGCCTCGAAGCAGATGCGCGCGCGGCTATCGTCGCACGCGTTCGTACGCCTGGTTCATGCGGTCGCGCGCCCCGGTTTCATTGGCGTAGGCGCGGTCGTAAGTGTCCAGGCAATCCTGTGTGGGATTCGGCCACTTGATCGCGGCGATTGCGGCGGTGAGCTCATCGCGGGTCCGCTGCCAGTCCTTGACGGCGGCATACCACTGCTTGGCGGTGTCCATAGTTGTCTCCCTATGTTCACTCGTCCATCGTAGTCCCGCGGCGGCATCTTGCGGCAGCTATTACGGCCTACCCGGCACGGCGCTTCCGCTTGCCCAAAACAGCACCCGCTTTTCCCAAAATGGAATTCTGCTTTCCGGCGGAACAGGAGTTTCATCCTGGCCGTAGCGGCAAAACCGGATCGGAATGGAGCAATAATTGGCCCGCCCCCGGCGCGCGTGCGGCCCTTTCCGCCCGCCGCGCCGAGCCTCACTTTCAGGAAAAGAGAAGAACATGAAGATCCGCCTCGCTCTGGCCGCCTGCTGTGCCGTGATCGGCCTTGCCGGCTGCAGCAACCTGCCCAAGCCGCAGAACTACTCCACCTCCCTGGGCGAAAACCAAAGCCGCCTCAAGCAGGATCCCGACTGGAGCGCCGGCATGGTCTGGGTGCGGCCCGGTCCGCCCATCGCCAGCCAGTATCAGAAAAAGCTCATCCTGGAACCGGTGCAATACATTCAAGGCGACCGGCCGGACGAACTGGACATGAAGGGCGACAGCGCCATGCGCGAGCGCGCGCTGGCCTACCTGAACGAGGCGCTCCGGCGCGAGTTCGAACAGGCCGGCTATCAACTGCTGACGCGGCCCGCACCGCACGCGCTGCGCCTGAGCGCCGCCATCACCGGCACGTTCCGCAACGACCGCGACCCCAGGATGATGGAATACATCCCCATCGGCTTCGTGATCGGCCAGACCGTCAAAGCGGCCGGCTACCGCGACCAGTCCGCGCGCCTGCTGCTCGAAGCCGCCCTGCGCGACGCCAATACCAACGAGTTGCTCATCACCTCGCTGGGCACCGTCACGGGCGGCAATCTGCCCGCGGATCGCAAGCCCACCGCGGACGACGTGCGCAGCGCCATCGACGACTGGGCGCTCCACGCACGCGAGCAGTTCGACCGCATCTGGCAGGAAGACCGGCCGGAAGCCGGCTAGCGCGCGCGCCCACACCACGGGGAGCGTCCTGTCAGTGTTGAGAGGTTCTGATCCGTCAGGGCGGAACATAAAGGGCTGGAGTGGGTCGAATTCATCGTTTTTTCACCAGAAAATCACGATGTGATGAATATTGACGTCAACCCTCACTTACCCAGCGCCACGGCTAATGCTACTGTTCCGCCTGTGCAAGGAGTACATGCAATGGATCAGAAAACCAAGCCCTGGGCTTTTCCCAAGCCGCATCCGGAAAATACCCCGCGGGGCGAACGCAACAAACAGGAGTTCGACGCTCCCGTCCAAGACCCCAAACCCGCGGCCAAGCCGCGCGCCAAGAAGGAGACGCCGGCTGCCAGCCGGGCCCGCACATGAGCCCGGCGCCATGGGCGCGCGCCGCCACGACGGCCATACTGTCCGCGCTTTCCCTGGCTGCAGCAGCGACCGACGACGTCCAGACGGGCGACCTGGTTTTCCAGCAATCCCGCTCTGCGCAAAGCCTGGCCATCCAACAGGCTACGCATTCGCCATATAGCCACATGGGCATGATCGTCATGCGCCAGGGCCGCCCCCACGTGCTGGAGGCCGCGGCCAGCGTCGGCTACACGCCACTCGGACAATGGGCCGCGCAAGGCGAACGCGGCCACTACGTGGTCAAGCGCCTGCACGACGATGCGCGGCTCACGCCGGCCGCACGGACACAGCTGGCAAACGCCGGCGCCGCGTTCCTGGGCAAGCCTTACGATCTGGTGTTTGCCTGGTCGGACGACAGGATCTACTGCTCGGAATTGGTCTGGAAGGTTTATCAGCGCGCGCTGGGCGTGGAAATCGGGGCGCTCGCGCCGCTCAAGCGCTTCGACCTTTCTTCCCCGGCGGTGCGTGCCAAGATGCAGGAACGCTACGGGCGGGACATCCCCTGGGATGAGCCCATCATTTCGCCTGCCGCCATGTTCGATTCTCCCCTGCTCCGGACGGTGGCCGAACGCTAGCGGCACAGACGGAATGACTGCGCAACCTGCGCTAGCATTCGGCATAGACAAGGCGCAGCTGCGCGGAGAACTGGCAATGGCCATGATCACGGATCCGCCGCTGCGAGGCAGCGGCAAGATTACCGGAGTCTTTTTCGACCCGACCGGCGAAATCGCCGCCGTGGCTTCCGAGTTTCCCTTGCTGGCCAATCCGCGCGCGCGCGCCGCTTATGGCGGACAAGCCTTGCGATACCGCGTCGCCCTGTACCGCCGCGGCGGCGTCGCCCCTTTCGCCGCCCTCGACGATCTGCGCTTCCCCATCAACGACGTGGCCTTCCATCCGGCCCAGAGCGTCGTTGCGATTGGCGCCGGCAGCTATGACGGCGGCTACCTGTTCGAAGGCGACCTGCTCGCCTGGGACTGGCGTAGCGGCCGGCGGCAGCGGTTCTTCAGCCGTATCCCCGAAGTCGTGCGCTGCGCCTACAACGCCGCCGGCGACCAGATCGAAGCGTGGGTCCGGCCCTGGGACGAAGAATGGCAGGGACTGCCGGAGGACGTACCCGACGCCGCGTTCAACACCCTGTTTGCGGTGCGCATCCACTGCGACGAAGCGAGTTGGCCCTCCGCCTGTTCCAAGGATCTGGAACTCTCCCGCGATGAATTCTCGTCAACGGACGAGCCGTCCGTCGACACGCCGGCGCCCGATGCCCGCCTTGCGCAATGGCTGGGTCTGCCTTCGGTGGCGAACCGCGGCGCTATCCATGATCTCGCGTGGCTGGACAGCCGACGCATCGCCGTCGCGCACGACGGCTGCCTGCTCGAAATCCATGACCTCGGCGGCGGCCCGGTCGCAACATACACAGGCCCCGGCTACGGAACCGAGATCATCCGGGCTGCCGGCATCCACGTGCACGTCGTGGAGCCTTCGAACCGGCCCGGCATGATGTGGCGCCAGGACGCCAGGCTCTACTCGCTGACCGACGTAGGACTGAACCTCGTCGCCGAGTACAACGGCGAATTCACATTCTCGGCATCGTCCTCCGGTGTATTGCTGGGCCGCATGAACCGCGTCCCCCCGGCCAGGAACGCGCAGGACCGGTTGCGCGACCTGCATTCGGGCGCCGAACGGCGCGTGGACCTGGGACACTACGACTGCTTCAATCACTACCTCCGCATCAGCGGCGCACCGTCGCTGTTCTGCGTGCAGGGCACGCCGGCAAGCTCCCACGAGGCCAAACGCCTGTGCATGGTCGCGCCCGACGGCCAAGTCAAACCGCTTTGGCCCGTGCTCAAGGCCAATGGCAAGCCCGACAGCCACGCCATGGAGCTTTGCGGCTGCTATCTCGAGGATGCGCAAGGCGCGGGCTTGGTCGTCAGCGGCCGGCACTACTCTCCCGCCGTCCATGTCGCCTGCACCGGCTTCATCTACCGCAAACCCTTGGACCGGGACCGCGAACTCTGGCGCCATCCAACCACCGCGTCAGCCAGCGCGGTCATTTTCCTGCCCGACCCAGGGCTGATCGCGGCCGCGTTCCTGGATGGTGGACTGTTGCTGCTGGACGCCGCGTCGGGCGCAGTCCGGCTGCGCGCCGCAATGCGGTTGGACGGTCTGCCTACGCTGGTCCACGCCATGGACGCGCATGGCGAACAACTGGCCCTGGGAACAGCCGACGGCCGGATAGCCGTGACCACCGTCGGCGAGCTGCTGGCGCAGGACGCGGCGCCGGGCTGGGTGGAAATCGGCTAGGCGTAATCCCCTAGGTCCGCCGCGCGAGACACCCGCTATCCTCGCGAACGTGTCTATGCGCGGCTACCCATGACCCCTCGTCTGGATCTATATACCCTGCAGGTGTTCCTGGCAGTGCTGGAAGAAGGCAGCATCGCCGCTGCCGCCACGCGCGAGCACATCGCACCATCCGCGCTTTCCAAGCGCCTGTCCGAGCTCGAACGCGTCCTGGACGTGCCGCTGTTCCAGCGCCATGCGCGCGGCGTGGAGCCGACCAGCGCCGCCCATGCGCTGGCGCGGCGCGCACGCACCCTGCTGCATCAAACCCAGGATCTGGCCGCGGAGATCCGCGACTACTCCACCGGCTTGCGCGGCCGGGTGCGCGTCGCGGCCAACCTGTCCTCCATCGCCCAGTTCCTGCCCATGGAGCTGCGCCGCTTCCTGACGCAGCATCCCAACGTGCAGATCGATCTTGAGGAATCCGTCAGCGCCGGCGTCACGCGCGCCGTGATCGACAACGCCGCCGACATCGGCGTCTACACGCAGTCCGATGACGAGAACGGACTGGATATCTTTCCCTACCATCGCGACGTCATGGCGTTGGTCGCGCCAGCGGGACACCCTCTATCGCGGCACCTGCAAGTGTCGTTCGCCGATACGCTGGATTACGACCACGTGGGCATGCACCGGGGCAGCGCCGCGAACTATCTGTTCACGCGCGAGGCTGCCTCCATGAACCGCTCGCTGCGGCTGCGCTTCCAGGTCACGTCCTATGACGCGCTGGTGTCCATGGTGCGCGCGGACCTGGGGATAGGCATCGTGCCTGCCAAGGCCCTGTCCGCGTATGTGTGTGACGAGCTTTGCATCGTTCCGCTGACCGATGCCTGGGCGCGCCGCCAATTGAAATTGTGCGTGCGCAGCAACGAATCGCTGTCGGGAGCCGCCCGGCTGCTGCTGGATCACCTGATCGTCCAAGCCGCAACGCAGCAATAAGGCAACCAGGTCTGCCCGCGCGCGAAGCATGCGGCTGCAGCCATCGCATTTCGCGATACCCCGCCGAAGATTCACGATTTGTCCCGCCTGGGTCCTTCACTGAAGATAGTGACCGACAACCCATGTCCCGGACGTCGCCGCGCGAGGCCCTTGCGGGCGCAGGATCCGGGCGCCAGGAGACAGAAGCCGTGAGCCTTCCAGACCGAGTCGAAATCGTGGAAGTCGGCCTGCGCGACGGACTGCAGATCGAGTCCGAATTCGTGCCCACCGACACCAAAATCCAGATCCTGAACGCGCTGATAGACGCCGGCGTGCGGCACTTCGAAGCCACGTCCTTCGTCTCGCCGCGAGCCGTGCCGCAGATGCGCGACGCCCAGGAAGTGCTGCAGGGCGTGCGCAAGCGCCCCGGCGTCGTGCTGGGCGCGCTGGCGCCCAATCGCAAAGGCGTCGAACGCGCGCTGCAATCGCAGGCCGACGAAATCGTCGTGTTCCTGTCCGCCACCGAAAGCCACAACACCAAGAACCTGAATCGCCCAGTCGAGCAATCGCTGCGCGACATCGAGGACATCGCGCAACTGCTGAAGGGCCATCCGATCAAGCGCAAGGGCGCGATCGCCGTCGCCTTCGGCTGCCCCTTCGACGGCGACGTCGACCTGGACCGCATCCGGACCATCTTCGACCATTTCGTCCGGCAGGGCTTCAATGCCGTGACGCTGGGAGACACCACCGGCATGGCCACGCCCAAACTGGTGCGCAGCACGGTGGAAGCGCTGCGCGCCGACCATCCCGACGTCAAGATCTCACTGCACTTCCACAACACGCGCGGCATCGGCCTGGTGAACGTGGTGGAAGGCCTGCGCGCGGGCGTCACCTCGTACGAGTCCTCGCTGGCGGGGCTGGGCGGCTGTCCGTTCGCGCCCGGCGCCACCGGCAACATCTGTACCGAAGACCTGGTCTACCTGCTGGACGAGATGGGCGTGGACAGCGGCATCGACCTGGGCGCGCTGATCAAGGTGGCCCAGCGGCTGGAAGGCATCGTCGGCCGCGGCCTGCCCGGCCAGCTGATGAAGGCGGGGCCGCGCCTGCGTCTGCACGACTACAACGTGGCCGCTGGCGCGGTCGGTTAAGGAGGCCGCATGGACAGAGACTCGAATCGCGACCCGCTGATCGGCCTCTCGGCCGTGCGCGAGACCGGCGTCAACCTGAACCGCCCCGAATGCGTGCTGAGCACGGCGGCGGGCGATCTCTACGTGTCGGACAAGGCCGGCGGCATACGCCACATCCTGCCCAACGGCAACGCCCGCCTGATCGGCGCCCAGCCCGGTCTGATCCCCAACGGCTTCGCGCTGCTGCGCGACGGCTCGTTCGCCGTGGCGAACCTGGCCGACGACGGCGGCGTCTGGCGCGTGCAGCGCGACGGCGCCGCCGCGCCCTACATCATGGAAATCGACGGCGTGCGCCTGCCCAGCGTCAACTTCGTCTGGCTGGACGACCGTGAGCGCCTGTGGATCTGCGTCAGCACCGTGCGCCGCGGCGACCACCAGTTCCGCCGCGACATCGCCGACGGCTTCATCGCCCTGCATGATGAACATGGCACGCGCATCGTCGCGCAGGACGTGCATTGGACCAACGAATGCCGCACCGATCCCGGCGGCACGCACCTGTACGTCAACGAAACCTTTGGCCGGCGCCTGCTGCGCTTTCGCATCGGCGCCAACGGCGACCTCAGCGAACGCACGGTCATCACGGAATTCGGAAAGGGTACCTATCCCGACGGCATGGCGGTCGATGAAGAAGGCCACATCTGGGTGGTCAGCGTGGTCTCCAACCGGGTGATACGGGTCAGCCCCAAAGGACACCAGCAGCTCGTGCTGGAAGACGGCGACGCCGCGCACATCGATAGGCTGGAAGCCGAGTTCCTGGCCAACCGCCTGAGCCGCCCCATGGTCTACGACAACCACAGCAAGCGGCTGCAGAACATCACCAGCCTGGCTTTCGGCGGCCCCGACCGCAAGACCGCATACATGGGCTGCATCAATGGTTCCAGCCTGGCGGTGTTCGATTCGCCGGTGGCGGGAATCAAACCCGTGCACTGGAACTGGTAGGCCGGATCCGCATTCCGGAGGAGACATCATGAACAAAAAACACTCGCCGTTCCTGGTCCGTGCCTCGGCATCCCTGCTGGCGCTGTCGGTCACCCTCGCCGGGGTGTTCGCGCCCCTGGACGAGGCGCAGGCGCGGGAAATGAAGATCGCGACCATCGCCGCGTCCAACAGCCCCTGGGACCACGCCATGCGCGCCTTCGCCGAGGAAGCCGCCAAGCAATCCCAGAACGACCTGCAAGTGCACATCTATACAGACGGGCAATTGGGCGACATCAGCAAGATCCTGTCTTCCATGCAATTAGGCACCCTGGACATGGGCTACTTCGGCCTGGGCTCCGTCGTGTTCCTGCGCGGCGCCCAACCGCTGAACATCCTGTACGCGCCCTATCTGTTCAAGAGCGGCGAACAGGCCGAGCGCATCATCAACAGCGACGAATTCGCCCAGATTTTCGACGATGTCGCCAAGAAATCCGGAGTTCGGGTATTCGCGGCCTTCGGCATACGCTCGCCGCGCGCGCTGCAAACCGTGTCGCGCGCGATCAACAAGCCAGAGGACGTCAAGGGCCTCAAGCTGCGCGTTCCGTCCATTCCCATCCTGAAAACCACCTTCGAGAAGCTCGGCGCGCAGGTCGTGCCGCTGGGCATGACCGAGATCTACACCGCGCTGGGCCGCGGCATGATAGACGGCCAGGACAACGGCTTCGACCTGTCGATTCCGCTGCGCTTCCATGAAGAAGCCAAGTACTGGGCAGCCACCGATCACGCCTACGAGTTGACCGGCTGGTTCATTTCCGAACGCGTCTGGCAAAGCCTGGACGCCAAGCAGCGCCAGGCGCTGACCGAGGCGGCCAAGGCCGGCGGCAAGGTCGCCACCAAGCTGGACCAGGAGCTGGACGACAACGCGGTCAAGATCCTGAAGCAAGCCGGCGTCACGTACACGCAGCCCGACAAGGCCGCGTTCAAGGCGGCCCTGGCCACGGTCTATCAGCAGTACGAAGGCAAGGATTGGCCGGCCGGCATGGTCGAACGCATCCAGAAGATGCAGGAGTAGGAGATGGCCGCGCCCATGCCCGCGACGACGGTACGCCCGGCGGCTCATGCCACATCCGGCTGGCGCGGCCTGGTCCTGCGAGCCGACCGTAGCGTGTGCTGGATCGGCCGGCTCGCGGTCGCCCTCACCCTGGCCATGGTGCTGGTGTTCTGCTTCGCCCAGGTACTGGACCGGTATCTGCTGAAAACGCAGTTCGACGCCTGGGACCAGGTCGCGCGCATAGGCATGCTGTGGTGTGCGTTCGTCGGCGCCGCCATGGCCCTGCGCGAACGGCGCAACGTGGTGATAGACATCATCGACCGCCATTTGCCGGAACGCCTGCGGCGCGCGCGCGACCGCCTGTTCGATGCCCTGCTGCTGGCGCTGGCCGCGACCCTGTTCTACAAGGGCCTGGACGTGGTTGCCGTGGGGAACTTCCAGGACATTGTGGGAACGCCGTTCACCTACGCGGTCAGCTACGCCTCGCTGACCGTGGGCATGGTGCTCTTCATGCTGTTCCTGGCCTTGCGCCTGCTGATCCCCAACGCTCCTCCCCCGCATGACGCCTTCGCGCGCGACGAGCCCGACACTCCGGGAACGCATCCATGATTCTCTTCTCCGTCGTGCTTTTCGTTGTGCTCATCCTTTTGGGGCTGGACATAGGCTTCGCGATGATCACCGCGGCCCTGATCGGCATGCTGTTCAAGGGCGGCGGCGGGGTCGATATCGCGCAGGCTCCGCTCTCGATGCTGGGCGGCATAGACGAGACCGCGCTGGTCGCGATTCCGCTGTTCATCCTGGCGGGCGAACTCATGAACCGCGGCGGTGTCACCTTGCGGCTCATCAACTGGTCCATGGCCATGGTCGGGCACATGCGCGGCAGCCTGTCGCAAGTGTCCCTGACCACCAACCTGGTCATGGCCGGCATCAGCGGTTCCGCCGTGGCGGACGCAAGCGCCATCGGCACCGCGATGATCCCCTCGATGAAGCGGGAGGGCTACCGGCGCGGCTATCCCGAGGCCGTCATCGCCTGCGGCGCCATGCTGGGCCCCATCCTGCCGCCGTCGATCCCGATGATCGTGTACGCGGTGCTGGCCAACCTCTCCATCATCCGCCTGTTCCTGGCCGGCATCATTCCCGGCTTCATGCTGCTGGCAGGCTACATGGCGATTTGCGCCTGGCAGGCGCGGCGGCACGGCTACAAATCGCGTCCGCGGGCCAGTTGGCCCGAACGGGCCAAGGTCACGCGCGCGTCCATCTGGGCGCTGATGATGCCGGTCCTGATCATCGCCGGCATACGCTTCGGCCTCCTGACCGACACCGAGGCGGCCGCGTTCGTTGCCATGTACGCCCTGCTCGTAGGCCTGGCCGTGTACCGGGAACTGAAGCCGGGCGAACTGGGGTCGGCGTTCTACTCGGCCGGACGCACCATGGCGGTGGTCCTGTTCCTGCTGGCAGCCGCCGGGCCGTTCAGCTGGCTGATCAGCGAGTCGCGCGTGGCGGCCACCATCGCCCAGGGCATACTGGGCATTTCCGACCAGCCCTGGGTCGTGCTGTTGACGGTGAACGTGTTCCTGATCCTGGTGGGCAAGATCCTGGAGCCGCTGCCGGCGATGATCATCACCTTGCCGGCGCTGCTGCCTATCGGCGTCCAGCTGGGCATGGACCCCATCCAGTACGCCATGATCCTGATCCTGAACCTGATGACGGGCATGCTGACCCCGCCTGTCGGCATCCTGCTGTTCGTCACATCCGCCGTGGGCCGCACTCCAATAGGCCCCATCGTGCGCGAGATCATTCCCTTCTTCATCTGGTCGCTGATCGTGCTTGCGCTGATCTGCGCCTTTCCTCCACTGACCTTATGGCTGCCAGGACTGGGCGGCTGACCGAAAACCAAAACCTGAGCAGATGCACACCATGCCACTTACCGGAATCCGCGTCCTGGACCTGACCCGCATCATCTCGGGGCCGTACTGCACCTCCATCCTCGCCGACATGGGCGCAGAAGTGATCAAGATCGAAGCCCCCGGCGAGGGCGATCCGATCCGCCGCCAGGGCGTGGTCAAGGACGGCCTGAGCTGGTACTTCGCCAACTACAACCGCAACAAGCGCTCGGTGACGCTGGACCTGTACAGCGCGGAAGGCAAGGACATCCTGCGTCAGCTGATACCGCATTGCGACGTCGTGATCGAGAACTACCGGCCCGGCATCATGGACAAGATGGGCTTCGGCGACGAGGCCCTGAAGGCCCTGCGGCCCGACATCATCCATTGCAGCATCAACGGCTTCGGCACCTCCGGTCCCTATCGCGACCGGCCCGCCTTCGACTTCATCGCCCAGGCCATGAGCGGCTTCATGAGCCTGAACGGCGGCGAGGACGATCCGCCCATGCGCGCCGGCCCGCCCATCAGCGATCTGGTCGCCGGCCTGAACGGCGCGCTGGGCGTGGTCGCCGCGCTGTTGCGCCGCGAACGCACCGGCCGCGGCGACTCCATCAGCGTCAGCCTGCTGTCCAGCATGATAGGACTGCTCAGCTTCCAGGCGTCGAACTACTTCGCCAGCGGCGAACTGCCCCCGCGCACCGGCAATGACCACGGCATCGTCGCGCCCTACGGGCTGTTCGAGACCGCCGACGGCCAGGTCGCGATCGCCCCGTCCAACGACGCCATGTACGAGAAACTGCTGGACGCGCTGGAACTGCCCGAACTGCGCGCGCATCCGGAGTTCCTGGCCAACGCCGACCGCATGCTGAACCGTGCGTCCATCAAGGCAGCTATCGAAGCACGCACCCGCCAGAGGGACAGCCACTATTGGATCGAACGCCTGAACCAATACGGCGTACCTTGCGGACAGGTACTGAACCTGCAGGAAGTGTTCAACGATCCGCAGGTGGCGGACCAGGAAATGGCCATGGACGTTCCACATCCCGACGGCCAGCAAGTGCGTATGCTGGGCTTTCCAATCAAGTTTGCAGAAGCGCCCTGCCAGGCCCGCAGCCCCGCGCCGGCCCTGGGCGCGGACACCGACGCCGTCCTGGAGCAACTGGGGCTGTCCGGCGCCCGGATCCGCGAACTACGCGAGAAAGGAGTCGTCTAGACTGCCAGGTCCTGAACCCGCCCGCCGCCCCCCAAGAATCCGCAGTACGCATCAGCAGCATCCGCAGCAACCGACGTCTGGCGATCATGACCGGACGCGCCCACCAAGGAATGGAGACCACAACCATGCTACGTGCCCTTATGCTCTCGGCCTGCGCGCTCGCCGCCTGCGCCCCCGCCGCCGCACAGCAGTACCCGAACCAGCCCATACGGGTGATCGTGCCGTTCACCCCGGGCGGCGGCACCGACTTCCTGTCGCGCACCGTCGCCGCCAAGCTGTCCGACTCGGTCAAATGGAACGTCGTCGCCGAGAACCGGCCCGGCGCCGGCGGCACCATAGGCATCACCACCGCCGCGCGCGCCAAGCCCGACGGCTACGAGATCGTCATGGGCCAGGTCGACAACCTGGCCGTAGCCCCCTCGCTCTACGCCAAGCTGGCCTATGACCCGGTCAAGGACTTCGAGCCCATCGGCATCGTCGGCGAAGCCCCGCTGGTGATCGTGGCCGGCAAGAACGGCCCGTACAAATCCCTCAAGGACCTGATCGCCGCCGCCAAGAAGGCGCCCGGAACCATCAACTACGGCTCGCCGGGAGCGGGCACCATCACCCACCTGGCGGCGGAACTGCTGCAGCTCCAGGCAGGCATCAAGCTGGTGCATGTCCCGTACAAGGGATCGGGACCGGCCATGGCCGACCTGCTCGGCGGCCAGGTGCCCGTCATCTTCACGTCCATCCCCTCGGCCGCGCCGCAGATCAAGGCCGGCAGCGCCGTCCCGCTGGCCGTGACTTCGCTCAAGCGCAGCCCGGCCATGCCCGACGTGCCCACCATCGCCGAGTCCGGCTATCCCGACTTCGACGTGCGCGTCTGGTACGGACTGCTGGCCCCCGCGAACACGCCCAAGCCCATCATCCAGACGCTGAACACGGAGCTCAACAAGATCCTCGCGCTGAAGGATGTACAGGATGCGCTGGCGGCGCAAGGCGCAACTGCCATGCCCACCACGCCCGCGCAGTTCTCGCAGACCATCGCGGCAGACTACAAGAAGTGGCGCGGCGTCATCCAGTCCGCCAATGTGAAGCTTGAATAAGGTCGGGTCCAGGCTGCGCGGCGACTGCCGATACATCAAACCGCGACCTCATTTCAACGCCCGCCCGGCCTTGAAAACAGCCTAGATCAAACGCATGCACCGCCTCATGCGTATGCACGACGCTTCCTGGGGAAGCGCCGTGCATACGCTTGGATGATGGGCCCCAGCAGCATTGACAGCGATACGGCCAATCGAGACGATGACCTCGGCACCACAGGTTTCAACGTGGCGCAGTGAAGGAGGCTCATCATGTCAATCTCATGTAGACGACTGGAGGATGTGATTGCGGTCTCGGCAGCTGGAGACCAATACCGGATCGAGCGACATATCATTCAAGAACCCGCGACGGACGACAGTCCCGATCCACACATAGTGCTGCAATGCCGCCTGTCCACCGGCGGCACCGTGATCTGGGAGGGTAAGGACGTGTACCGGCTCAAGTCAGGTGAAATTCTCCGGCCAGTGAATCGCAGGAAGAAGAAGAGTCCTTTTGAAGGGTAGGAATGAAAAGCCCGCGGCTTGTGCCTGCGGGCTTTTGCTTGGGGTGGTGAAAGACGGTCCGGAGCGACGGCCCGCCGGACTGCTCTCGACAATCTCCATGCACTTTTGCAAGACGACGCCTTCACACGAATGGTCAGGCCGCATCAGGATTTTTCCCACGCCTGCACCACCGTGCGATGCCGTGCCGCGCACTCCCCATACTGAACAGCCAAGGCCATATAGCTGCGCGCTAGATCATCCCAGCTATCGCTCGTCACGTCCGGCACCGGCGGACACGGCTGCGCCAGATTGGCCGGCAGAATTGGCCAGACGGCCGGCTTCGTTGATGTACCGCAGCCGCTCAGCGTCAATGCGGCAGCCAGCAGGCAGAGGGCTCTGGATCTCGACACGGGTATACCTCTCGATGGTCTTGGGAGCGGTGTTGCGCAGCGCGGCGAGCGCGCCCTCCAGGGTGTCGGAGATCCCGCCCAGGCGTGTCGTCTGGCGCTTGAACTCGGCGAGCTCGGCCAGTGCGTGATCGGCGTTTGCCTGGTCGATACCGGCCTGATATTGGTTGGCGCCATACCAACGCACGCCCAGGACGATGACGACCATCAAGGTCGCTCCGATCAGGTAAGGCGCCAAGGCGCGCAGGGATGGAATCACGCGCTCCCCTTCCAATCGCGCGGAATCTGGAAGTGCGGTCCGTCCTTGAGCGTCTTCCAGTCGCCCCCCCATTCCACGGGAACCGCGCGTTCCGCTGCGCATGCTTTGACCACAATGGCCAGATCTACAAAGGCCTGCCAGTTGCTCCAGGGAATCGCCCCATCAATCAGAGGGGCAAGGTCCACAGCATGGCTCCAGCCATCCGCCTGCGGCAAGTGGTAGCTGGCCATCGTCAGGCTGGCGCCCTTGGCCACGTTCTCGCGTTGCCGCGCTATGGTTCGGACTCCCTCGATCACGATGAAATCGGTCAGCGTTCGTTGAATCGCCAGTTTGACAATCGCGACCAGGTCAGGATGCACACCGACGAGGCGATCCACGCTGCGTAGTGATAGCTGAAACGCGCTCACGGATGAGTTCTCCGGATGAATAGAACGATGCACGTCAGGCCCCTCTGCCGCGCACTCGGTCGATCACGGCCTGCCACAACGCGCCTATGGGAACAGCCTGCACCACATCCCATCCGCGAGAGACGACGGCCATGCCGAACATGCCAGTCAAGAACCCGGCAAGGCCTTCCGGAATCTCCAGCAGCAGCGATAGATACGGGGCCGCGTAATACGCCACCAGCGAACCGCTTGCGGCCATGCTCAGCCTGGCCGGCCACGATCCTTGCAAATAGCGCATCGAAACAGCGGCCCCCAGAACGCCGGCGAACTTTGCCGCAAGGGCATCGAAATCTTGGACGTTCAATTTCGCCTCCTTTTGGAAAAGAAATGACCCCGCGAAGCGCGGCCTGTGCATACACCAGATGGTATTGAAGACATCTGTACGCCATGGAACGGTCAGATATCTGGCGCAAGAAGCTCATCGCGCCGCTTCGGCAGCAGCAAACCTTTGCTGACGTACAGATCGATCCCCGCAGCGACGGCTGGGTCCTCCAGGTCGATGAAGTCCGCCCGGTTGAAATCGTCGTAGACAAGGCCGACTTCCATGTCGGCAAGTTGCGCCTGGCGGATTGCCAACTGCTCGTCCATGGAAAAACGGCGAACGAATTCCCTTGAGGTGTAGCGTGTCTTGACAGGCAGAGGCGATGGCTCCGGTCGAGAGAAATTTCCGTCATTGAACGAGTCGCCAATCATGACTTCTCCGCTCACGCCCACCCAAATGAAGTCGGGATGGAATCGCCCCATGGGATCGACGTCGGTCAGTTCAGCGACCACGCCACCCTGAATATGCGCCCAAATTTGTCTCATATCTCTCACCATTGAATAAGAACGGCGCCATGGGCGCCTGCCGCGCCGGCAGTGGCAATGCGCCCACCGCCGCCCATGCCAGGCGCAGGAACACGGCTCGGGTCAGCGCCCGCGAACGGCGACCATCCGCCGCCGCCGGCGCCCCCGTAGAGGGGCGCCGTTCCACTCCCGTACTGCGGGCAATTACCGTATGCGCCCCGCCACCCGAAACCCGTCGTTCCTGCCACGATCCCCCCTGCGGGACTGTTGGCGATAAGCAGACCGCCATCGCCGCCCTCGCACGAGCAATAAGTGCCGAACGACGACGCTCCGCCAGCCGTGCCGTTAGTACCGACGGACGGGCCACCCGCGCCACCCGCCCCGACCGTGACAGTGACGGACGAAACCGCCGAGATATCAAACAGCCCTTCCCAGTAGCCACCCTGACCGCCGCCGCTTGGCCCTGGCGCCGTGGCCACACCGCATGCACCGCCTCCGCCGGCGCCATAGACGCGTACGTATACCTTTGACGTACCGGCCGGTTTGTCGAAGGTATACACGCCGGGTGACGTGTAGGGTTGATACCCGGTAACGGCGGCCAAGGCTTGTGCCATCTTGAGTGGCGTGATGGCAGTCGTGTCATCAGTCAGCGCCCGCGCCTGGGCGGTAGAGGCAATGCCCGCGGGAAGCCCTATCCAGTCCGCCCCGCCTGCATCGGGATTGCCCATGTTGTTGTCAGCCAGATTCAGCCAGTATCCATTCGCGGCCGCCTGCTTCAGCACGGTCCCTTTGGGATAGCCTCCTATGGCCGTGCTGAACGTGACATCGTAGGAGTAGCCGGCCCCGGCCTGCCCCCAACGCACAGCTGCACTGAGGAAGTTCAAGATCCCGTTGAAATCGGCGCCATACGGGGGAACCCCTCCCGCCGCCAGCGGCGTCATCGTCAAAGGCGGAAACCCATCGGTGAAAGACGCTAGTCCGGGCGTTACTCCAGTCTGCGATGCGACAGGAATGGTGTTCTTCGTCCCGCTGTTCGCAAACGGGACGGCCGATTTGTTGGGTGCATTGCTAGCTTGCATTGATAAGCCCCGAAGAAGTGAAAAATACGCCCGAGCCGAACGGCTGCATCAGCGCCTCGTGGAATCCGAACGTGGTGGAAAGATCGACCTGCAGAATGTTCGCCAGGACCGCCGCCGGCTTGGGTATCGCGCCGGACTGAGTCAGGATGGCGATCTCATGGGGTGCCAGCGCAAACTCGAACACATAGCGGAACTCCATCTTTCCGGTGTCCGAGACGTAGCAACGCCCGCGCCCCGCAAACAGTTTCGACAGCAGCCGGTTCAAACTGGGCGAAGTGCAATCCGAAATATTGGCCAGCGCCTTGACCAGGATCAGCGTGCGATACGCATCGTCGGCCAACCGATACGTCTGCGTCGCCTGCTCGCCTGTGTAGAACGGCGCCTGGTTGAAGGGCTGCCAGTTCAGCGCCTCGTCATACCCCAGGTAGGTGACGTCGCCCGGGATGGTCAGCATCCGGCCGACATCGACGATCCTGCCCCAGATGTCCAGCCCGAAGCCCTGCGCGGTCTCGACGTTCCAGACGAAGTCATGGAAGGAGTCGAAATCGGCGTCCGGGTTGATGTAGTCGTCCATGTCGTTGATCAACTGGACCAGCGTGGGACTGTTGGCGTACTGGCTGATGAGGGTGCGGGCCACCAGCCCCGGCTTCGGCGCGACGCTCATATCAAGGTCACCGAGATATCATCCGCCGTCACCGTAGGCCGGCGGTTGATCGGAACGGCCAGGCTGGCGGCCGACGGCGTTGCCGCCCCCAGAAGCAAGGAAAGTATGGAGACCGCCGGGCTCAGCACCGAAATGGGCGCATAGAACCGGCTCGCATAGATGGTCGAACCGATACGCGCTCTCTGCCCGCCATCCCCGCCGTTGAAGGCGTCCGCGATCGCCTGCTTGGTCAAAGCCACAATGTCCGATGGCAGGGCCGGGTTGTCAGCCAGCTGCACCGCGAAACGCACGGGCAATGCCGCAGGCGTTTCCCACGTCACGACATATGAGGGATAGGGATAGGCGTAGCCCTCCTTGTCCTCCACGGTGTAGGAGGTATTGCCGTTGTAGTCGGAACCGTTGCTCTTCTTGCGCCAGATGGCATCCGCGATGTCTGCCGCTTCTCCTCCAGTCACCGCTACCCAGATGGAATGCGAGCGCAGGACGACGCCGCCTACCGTTTTCGGCACGGCGAGATCGTTCTCTGTCACATATACATCGATAACGCCTTCCACGTTCGCCACGTTGGCGTAGATCGCGGGGATCGAGCCGCGGGCGTTCAGCGCCACCGACTGCCGCCGGCGCTCCTCGAACTCCACCCTGCTTTCGACATGGCTGCCCACCGTTGCGGCGTCGGCGTTCGACACGGAGTCCCAACCGGGGATGACCTGATAGATCTGGTTCAGTGCGCCAGGCGCGCAATCCACCGGTCCATCGACCGAGCAGGCGAAGGGAAGATCGATGCGCCCGCTGGCAGGGATAGTTCCCGCCTGGGTGCACAGGTACAGATTGCCATCCACCGCCTGGGCGCGGGCGCCCACGGGGATGGTCACGCCCGCAAGGCCTGTGCACGTGGCAATGACGGCGGTGGGCGTGCCAGGCTTTCGGTCCAGGAAGTAGATCCGCCCGATGGCGTCCTGCATGCGCCCTTGCGCGAAGGCCGGGTCGACCTGGTTCACGTAGGCCGCGAATTCGTTGTTCTTGTCGCCGATGATGGCGGTGGTGCTGGAGGCCAACTGGCCCTGGGGCGTTTCCAGCGCGGGATTCAGCCCGCCGCCGAACGCGGCGTCCATATCCGAGAGGACACCCGCGAGGATGGCGGATTCGTTGGGCAGCACCAGCCCTTCCGGCGTGAACTGCACGCGCGGCACTTTCGAGTTGTTCGGCATGGTTTCCTCAGAAACTGACGGTTTGCGTCGTTCCGTCTTGCAGGGTGATTGCGACGTAGCCCGCCAGGGCGCGGTCGGTGTAGGAGGTCAGCGTGCAGTTGGCGCTGGCCACTTCGGGGACCGTCATCGCGGCACGCCTGACGTGCTCGCGCACCAAGGCCAGCGGCGGCTGATGGCCCAGGAATTCTTCCCAGTAGGGAACGCCAGGGAGGGTGTTGTAGAACAGTTCGCCCTTGAACAGCTTGATGGCGCTGGCGACGTCCTGCGCGACGGCGTAGGGCTTGGACGCCAGCGCGATATTGCCCGCGGCGTCGAGCACCAGATCCCAGGCCGTCCGGTCTAGCAGCATGGTGTTCAATTGGGTGCTCCCGTATTTGCCGGCCCGCTCTGCACGCCGGAATGCGTGTGGGTACTGCCCACGTCCTTGCCGTTGTTGCGCAGCGTACCCAGCGTGTTCATGTCGCCTTGCCAGGTGGACGTGCCGCCCAAGGATCCGCCGCCCTGCCGCACCGTGCCGTTAAGCACGATCTGGGGAGAGTTCAACGCGCATTGCGCGCTGGCGTTCAATTCGATGTCGGGCGCGCTGACTGTCACCTTGGAGGGTGAGACCACGTTGATGCCGCCGGCCGTGAACTGCACGTACTGGACCGGCGTCCCATTCAGCAGACCACCGAAATACAGTCCATCCGCCATGTCGTGCGAACGCCAGGAACCAGGGTTGTTCTGCGCCTTCGAAGTCTTCACTAGCGAGATGTCCCGATTCGCGAAAGCCGCCATCCCGATATCGCCGGCCTTCGGGTCCAGGATGATGGCGTCCGCTCCGCCCTGCAGGCGGAAGTAAGGAAGGCGATGCAGGACGCCATGTGGCACGGCATTGCCGGCCCCATCGAGCTGGTTGATGAGCGGCTGCACGTCGACGAAGCCCACGGGCGACAGCCCGCCTGCGTTTGTCACCGACACCACCTTGACCAGCGTCGCCGTGCTGACTCGGAGCAGGGCCTGGCTGATGAGGAACTGCAAGGCCCCGTACTCGCTGTCGCCCTGGCCGGCTTGCGCCAGACCTGCGTATCCGTATTGCTCAGCCATGGAGATTCCTTTCGCACTTGACCTGGGACAGCCAGGCGCCGCCGGGGACCTCAGCCTCCAGATGATGTGACAAGCCCGTTATCGTCCATTCGCCATTCGCGACCTCGATCGCGCTCGTCACCAGCACTTTCTTTCCCACCGAGAAATCCGGGTTGTAGAGACTTCTGAGCGAAATGCCGCTGCCCGTGAACGCCGGATAACCGATGAGACCCGTCTGCGGCGAAATGGCGATCGGATCGCCCTTCCTGCAACCATCGGGGGGCCAGATGGCAAGCGTGCCGCGGTCAATCGTGTAATTGATGCGCGCGGCCTGGGCGCAGTTGCGCATTTGATCCATGTCGGTCCCGGACAGATACGGGTTGGCAAGGACGATATCCTCCCCATATTTTTCGCAGGCATAGCCCATTGATTCTGCAATTTCGCTCGCGATCCCATGGACTCCCGTGGGACCCGGATATGACTTGGCAGGCACGGGCTTCATCTCTTTGGCACCGGCGACTTGCGCCAGGACATTGAGCACGCCCTCAGGGGCTTTTTCATAGTCCGCCCATGCAGCGTCGATGTCTCCCTCATAAACTACCCGCGCGATGCTGAGATCATCCACGGCGCTGATGCTGACAAGGTTCTTCCCCCGGCGCTCCTTGGACTTAAGTCCGATCGCCGTCAGCCTGTTCATCATTTCCTGATTCAACCCATAGATCAGCAGCTTCACCCGACTGCTTTCGCCTGCGGCGTGGGCTGGGATATTCACTGAAGCGCGGTAACCGCTAAGCGTAATATCCGGCCCCTTCTCGTCGCCGAGCTTCCCCAGCCCCAGGCTGATGGTCACGTCTATCCGGCGTTTGACAAGGCTCATAGCTCCAGCGGCTCCATGTAGGCCAGGACAAAACGCGATCCGAGCCCCTGGTACTGCGGATCGGCATGCCCCTGGGTATCGACAAACGCCAGATCGCCGACAAAGCCCAAATAGCGGGAACGCACGAGCCGCACCCGGTCATGGCACAGCACCGTCGCCACTATCGGCGCATTGTCGACTTCAAGATCCAGATAAACCCCTGTCGACTTCTGGTAGACGGAGATCTGGCAGTTCTGGCCGGACAGCACGACGCTGAGCGTTTGCGCCGGCGCGGGCTTTAGCGGAATCCTTTTCATTGGATAGGCTCCAGTTCTCCCACCTTGTTCTGGTCTCGCCGGGGATAGGCATCAATCTCGAACGCCTGCACCTGGCCGTTACTCTGCTCGCCCGCGCCGCTGGGCTCGCGCGTGGCCAAGGACTGCAAAACCGCTGTCTGCCGGACTTCACGCAGCGTCAGCTCGACCAGCAGCAGGTTGGACCCGTTCCGGTCGCCGCGGCTGTACTCGTACTTCACCAGATTGGCCGAGGGATAGACGATCTCGGGCGTCGCGACGGCATACAGCTCTGTACTGCCCACGATCCGCTTCAGCGCGGACAACATGATGTCGCGCGACGCCTGGTCGCCGGCATGCGCCAGCTTGATGGTCGCTTCGTAGGGCGTGTCTACCTTGTTGAAGGACGAGAAGCCGCCTTGCTCCACGGGAAAGCTGGATATCTGGCCGCTCTGATTGAATTTGATGCTCACGAAGGTTTCGAAGACCAGAACCTGCCGCCCGTCCTTGCCGTACACGCCCCAACGGGGAGGACTGAACATTTGATCGGTCAACGCTGCAAGTCCGAAGTCGGCCTGTTGAGGGATGGAAGGAATGGTCGTCTCGCGGAAGACCGCGGGTACGCCCGGACTCCTCGGGACATCGGGATAAGGAATGAATGGCATCAGAACATCCCCGAATTGCCTTGTTGGACGAGATTGTGGCCACGCCCTGTCCTCCCCAATTCCCGAGCGATGCCCGGACCATCCGTCGCCTGGGTCATGATCGTGATGGGGCCGTGGATATGCGTTTCGGACGTATTGTTGGTGGTCGTCGTGCTGCTCGGAATGCCGGCAGCGCTGGCTTGCGCTGCCGCAGCTGTAGTAGCCGCAGCCGCGGCGCCACGTTCCTGATCTTCGAGGAAAAGCGTCCCATGGATTGCCCCGGCAGCGGCGACGAGTTTGCGCTCTTCGCTTGAACTGTCCCCCTCGGACTTGCTTAATCCAAAGTGGCGGTACACGGCCACGCCGGCTTGGGCCGGGGTGGCAGCAGCGGCCAGATGTACTCCAGCCCTACGCCTGGTGTTCTTCAACTCCCAGGCGGCGAAATCCAGCTGCTGTTCGACCGTGGACTCGCGCATGTCCATGCCATATACGCGCTTGAACTCGGCCTGGCGTCGCGGATTCCATAGTCCGATGCCGGCAGAAACGCCATCCGCACCCACGGCCCTGGGGTCCAAGTTGCTTTGGGCCTGCAGGTTGGCCACCAGTCCCACGGCAGCCTCCCGGGCATAGCCCTTGGACTCGAAGTACCTGACCGCATCGATAACCTCCCGGCTCTTCAGCGCGGGATTTCTCATCGCCGCCAAGGTTTCATCCTCGCCTGAGTTCAAGCCCTTGCTACCGACCAACAACGCGGCGCCTGCCGCGACAGGTCCCGCCGCTCTCAACGCCACAGGTCCCAGGCCTCTCAACGCACCCAGACCAGTCGCCGCGCCAGCGCCACCGAGGGTTCCGAGAGCCTTAGCCACGGCCCCCAATGCAGAAGCCAGATCCAGCAGGGAACTCACCCAGGACAGAATCTTGAGCGCCCCCAGCGCGAGCAAGACGTTTTGCCATCCTCCCACCGCCTGCGCTGCCGAATCGGCTGCATCGACGAACTTCACGATGGCCTGCACCGCGCCATCGACCCACCCGACAATTTCGTCGCGGTTCTCAAGCAGATAATCGCCCCAGCCCTGGGCGAGCGAGATAAGCCGCTCAAACGCCGGCATGAGCGCCAGCAGCACCTTGATACTCACCGATTCAAAGGTGTCGCGCAGGTCCAGGTAGCGGTCGCGCAGCTGCGAGGCAGCTTCCGCATCGTTGCTGGAGATGGCGGCGCGTTTCTCCTGGACCTGAAGCAGCCGTTCGAGCTCGTCTGGCCCGCGCTTGAACAGATTGAACAGGCCTTCGCTGATGCCCATGTCCTGGGCGGCCAGCGCGGCCTGGGCCCTGTCCTTCTGGTAAAGATCGGCAATGATCCTCGACCTGGCCAGCAGGTAGGTGTTCCCATCCTTGAGGTCGCCGACATTGCCGCCGTTGCGAAAGAACCCAGGCAACGAGTCCGCGGTGGATCCGCGGTTGAATCTGGCGACCTCGACCGAGGATTCCCTCAGTTGCGCGGAAATGGCTTCGGCAGTTCCGCCCGCCCGCTCGGCCGCCTTCTGCCACGCGGACAGCCGCTCGGTGCTCATATCCAGATTCTGGGCCATTTGGGCCAGACTGACCGCACCGGAGAAGCTGTCCGCCGCGAAGCGCTTCGGATCGAACCCCGCAGTGACGAGCAAGGCATCGATGATGGTGGCCATGCAATTACCTCGGTTCAGCTAGGACGCGCCTGTTGTGTGCGTCCACCGCAATCACCTCAAGCAAGTTGTACAGGTCCTCGGCACCATAGACCGTCTGCAGATCGTGCAGCAGGCCCGGGTGCCGGGAAATCACCACGCCAATAATCCGGGGAATATTGGCGTAGCGGATCAGGCGCGTGCCGCCGCTGTGGACTTGGAGCCCGAAGTCGATGGGGCGGCGGCTGTAAAAAAATCCAGGTGCAAGCCCAGGACTTTCTTGCGCAGCGTGAACAGGGTGGCCACCTCCTCGACATCGCCGGACATGAGCTCGCGCGTCACATTCGGGCTGGGCTGGATCTGCACGCAATCCATCATCTTGTCCAGCAGCGGCTTGGCGCTGTCGAAAGGCAGCTTGGCGATGGCCTTCATGCCCATGGCGGCCACGCCGGCCAGCCCTGCTTCGGCGATGTTGTCCGGGATTTCCACCCCGGCGTTCATCAACGAAAACAGCGCCCGGCCGGCCCATTCCTCGGCCTCGTAGGCAGAAAGCTCCGTCAGGATGAACACCTTGCCCTTGTCGCGCCCTTCGGCGCCGATGGTCAGGGTTGTCTGCTTTCTGGCCATGTCACACCAACGCCGGCGAGACGTTCTGCCAGGTGATCTGGAACGCCATGGGTTGGAGCATCGCCTTGGCGTCCGGCGCCGGCGGAATCTGCGTCAACACGCCGCGGGTCAGCGTGTACTTGCGATCGATCGACGGGATGTTGAGAGTGCCGTTTGCATAGAACACTTCCCGGGCCGTTTCGCTGGCCGCCATCCAGATCTCGAAGACGCGCATGGACGGGGAGTCGGGCTGGATCGTGATGATCTGCACGCGGGGAACCGGCACGTAGCTGGCCGACATGCGGCCGTCCACGCCCATGGTTACCTGCGCGGGCGTGGCAGCCTCGAAGGTGAAGGCACTTTCGGAGGCATAGCCCTCGATCTTCTGCGGCACCGGAAACACGCCGCCCACCGCAAGCATCAGAACCGAGTTGGCACTGGTCAAAGTCGCCATGTTGAATCCTTAAAGAATGGCCAGCGAGGCCAGGGTGATCTGCTGGACGGAACCGCCGTCCAGGTACCAGAACGTCAAGGGCGGCGTGCCGCGGGCCTCTCGCACCTGCGGGGTCGCGTCCTTGATCTGCAGATACCAGCCGCGGGTCTGGAGCGTGTCGGAGATATCCACGCCGGCTTGGCTGTTGATCTGCGCCTTCTGCTGGCTCGACAGCGTCACGCCGGCGCGGATGGCGCCGAAGTTGACCGCTGCGTTGATCGGGTCCAGGCAGGCAGCGTCGATCAGCGTGTAGCCGTCGATGTTGTAGGGGATGGAGTTCACCTGGGTCAGCAACGTCATCAGCGCCTGTTGGAATGCCGCGTTCAGCCAGATCTGGTTGACGTAGGTGTCGACCCACTTCCAGTTGCCGCTGACCTGCCCCGGATAAAGAAAGCGGAAGCGGTCATTGCTGGTGGCGTAGTCGCCGTAGAAGTTGTAGCCGTTGTCGATCAGCGTCTGCGCGGTGGTGGCGTCGGTCACGGAGAATGCGAGGCCCGACTGGCCCTTGAACGCCAGCGTGGCGCGGCCGTTGGTACGTTCGAAGTCGAGCGACGCCACCATGCCCAGCACAAAGGCCGCGTGCTGAACGTCCTTGTAGACCGGCACTGAGCCGGAGTACTCGTTGGCGCTGACGATGGCGGCCCAGTTGGACGTATTGCCCTGCTGCGTGGCGGTGACGTCAGTGTCCCAGCCGACGTAGGCGTAGCGATCGCCCTGGGCATTGGTCCAGGCCGAAAATGCCACCTTGCCGGCCGTATCGGGTTCGAACGTCGTCATGAACGCCGCCCAGTTCTGGGTCAGGTCGGTGATCCGGCCCATGTCCACTGCCGGAACGCCAACCGCCGCGCCCTGCGACAGAACCGCGGCCGTGCCCTGCGTCAGCTTCAAGCCCGACGCGAGGGTGCCGCTGCCGTAGGACACCGTGCTGGCGGCGCCGTCGGTGGCCGAGGTGATCACAAAGGCGGCGCGCTGCGCGTCATAGGTGCAACTTGCGCCCAGGGTGGTGAACGCCGCCTCGATGGTTGCAGCGGCATTCGAAAAACTCGTCGCCGTCGACAGGTCGATGCTGGCGGAGGTCTTGGCCACGCCATCAACGGTCACCGTGAGGATGCCGGACAGCGCCTGCAGCTGGGTCAGCGTCACCGTGGCCATGGAGCCGCTACGCAGATAGGCCGAAGCGGCTGCCGTCGGATACTGGGCGAACAGTAGATTGCCCGGCTTGCGGGTCGAGTTGTCGAACCCGTTGAAGTAGACGTCGGCCAGGGCGGCCTCGGTCGAGGTCGGACCGAAGAAGCGCTGTACGTCGCGCGCGGTCGCGAAACTCTGGACGGCGCCGATGGGGACGGCGGTATCGTTGGTCAGGATCAGGCCGTTCAAGTCGAGCGCCGATCCGCCGGCTGCGATCACGCCAGGGACTACCTGGACGATTTCACTGGCGGGAATGGACATAGCGTTAAGCTCCCGTAGGGTAGGTGGTGTCGGCCTCGATGAGGCCCACGTGAAGTTGGTCCGCGAACTGCTGCGGCACGGTGATGGATGGGTTGAACTGCAGGACGGCGTCGAATGACCACCGCTCGAAGGTCGGGCTTGCTCCACTCTCAAAGGGCAATTGCTTGAGCTCGCCCGCGTGTAGCGGCTGAGCTCGCCCCAGGTTCCCCAGGAACTCGCACCCGTACTGGCTGCGCCAGGCGATCGATAGCGTGAGCGCCAGATCCTGGGCCCGCGCCCCGTAGCCCTCCACCCGGACAGACCACTGCGTGGCCTGCGTCATGCTGCGCGTCCCCGCCGCGGGCGACGGATCGGCGTAGGTCATGACCGGGGCAGAGAGTCCAAGCGCGGCCAGCGGCGTGACGACGATGCACTCGCGCGGCGGAGTGGGAACCCAATTGGGCAGGCCGCGGACCACTTCGCAGTCGACCAAGGTCTTGAAGAATGCGACGAGGTCCGCTACCAGCTGGTCTTCTGTGATGCTGATCTGAACGCTCATGGAGTTGGAGTCCTGCCAAAGAAGTAAGCATCGAAACGAAGCGCCAAAATGCAAAAGCCCCGGCACTTGGCCGGGGCTGCATTTGCTAGGGGCGCAAAGCCCCGGGCCCATTGTGACCGATTGCGTGACCTGAGAAACCAGGTCTTGTGACGGAACCGTCACATGCCATGCGGAATCGAGTCAGAACCCTGCCGACAAGGCCAAGGCAACATGCCGAAAAGCAAAAAGCCCCGGCGCTTGGCCGAGGCTTCATTTCCTGGGGACGCAATGCCCCGGACCCATTGTGACCGATTGCGTGACCTAAGGGACGGGAGCTTGTGACGGAACCGTCACACGCCATGCATAGGTCCGCCCGTGGCCGCCTTCTGCAGGTTCCTGAATCAGCACGCTGCCGGTATCCTGCAGCGCATCCATGGCCCGCTGAATCCCTCTTTGCATGCGCGTCTTTTCCGGCAGGGACAAAGACCGGCCATGCGACACGTGCCGCACCAGCTCCATCAAGCGGAATGAGCGCCCGGGATAGCAGGCCATCAAATCCATCACCTCGTGCGCGTACTTCACGCCAGCCTCCTTTCGACCAGGCTGCGAAACAGGCCCAGGTACAGTTTGTATTCGGTTTCGGTCAGGGCCACGCCTGTCGTATCGGCGATCCAGTCCAGGGCTTTCGCCACGCGCGCCCGACCTTCCAGCTGGCCGAACATCACGTGCTTCTGCGGGTACTCGGCGATGATGATCATGCGCTCGTGCCAGGGCAGCGCGGCGTGCATCGCCTCGACCACCATGGCGTGGTGATGGTTGATGGGCCGGTAGTCCTCCTCTTCGGAGAGGTACACCTCCATGTTCCCCACCGTAGCGCCGGACCAGGTCCACCGTACCCAGTTCCATATCAAATCGTCGCCCGTCAATTTACTCATCAGCCACCTCGCATTGTTTACCTGTCTTGCCGTTGGGACCGTTCTTCAGACGGTCCGCTGTTTCCTGGCTTTCGCCCTTGGCGCGCTGGATCATGTCGGCGATGCCCTTGCTCGGGTAATCGCCGCGCGCGATGCGCACTTCCCACTTTTCGATCCAGCTCCGATGCGGGCGCCCACGGTCCCTAAATATCTTCTGCGCGCCCATTTTCTTGAGCGCCGCCTCGGCCTCGGCGCGCGTCGCCACGGTCTGTCCGGGCGCCGGTAGCGCCGGGCGCGGCAACGGGATGTCCGCCCATGCGCCCTTCGCCAGTTCCTCGTTCAAGGTCTTCTCCCACCGCGCCTTGATCGCCCCATAGGTGCAGCCCAGCAGATCCACCGTGCTGACGCCCACCGCGGCCCAGTACACCGCCGGATGCGACCAGGCGCCAAGCTCGCCCCGCCTGCGGGCGGACATGCCGCGCACCGCCTCGTGATAGGCCACTTCCGGGACCATCCATGGGCAGCATGATTTGATGAACTGCGGCAGCGTCGGCGGCCATTCCTGGGTGAGGCAAGCAACCAGGCCACGGCGTACCTGGACTTCATCCAGGCCTGCCAGCTTCTGATTCCATGAATCTTTCAGCTCCCGCGCCGTCAGGCCCTGCCATTGCTGCGCGAACTTGGCGCCGTACATCAGCAGCATTTCATTCACCACCAGCGCCCCCAGGGCGGCGGGCTGGACGTCAGCGGCTGGCATCGATCATCCCCATGTATCGTTCGCGCGGGCGGCCTTGGTCGGCCAGGACCTCGCGCAGTTCATCGGTCCAGTCGGCCAGGCGCTGCGCCCTGCCTGTCGTGGGGTTGTTCCGGGTACGCGGAGGAAAGAGGCCCTGATACCCGCCCGCGATGCTGTTTGCGATCACGGCGCCCGGCTGGTGCCCTTCGGCGAGATAGCCAGCAAGCTGCTGCAACTGACGCCTGGCGCCCTGCTCGGTCACCGGCTTTTTGCGTGCCTTGCGATCGGCAATCCAGCTGACCCAGTCCTCGCGATCGAGCCAATCCGGGAGATCGATCACGGAGGCGTCGAATGCGCTGCCTCGCTTGCGAGGGGTGGAGGGGTGATCTTCTGGTTCCTGGTTCTTGGTTCCTGGTTCTTGGTTAGCTTCCGATCCGGATTTTTCCCGGCCATGGCCGGGTTCCTCGTCGGAACCCATGGGAAACCCGCTGGGTTGTTCCGGACTGCGGTCGCCCTGCCTCGGCCGGCCTCCCCGCCTGCCGTTGGCTTTGGCGGTCTCGGCCTTGAGGTGATAAGCGGCAATCTCCACGTCCGCGCGCTTGTTGTGCCAATGGCCGTCTCGCAGAACGAAGAACTCGGACAGGACCTGCGTGGCGGCTTCCCTTTCTTCCTCGGTCCGCGCCCCCACCCACCGGAATACCTGCTGCAGGTGGTCCACGATGGGCTGCTCTTCCGCGTAGTAGCGGCGCAGCAAACGGCTATAAATGGCATCCTCAATCAGGCTCAGGTGCGCCGTGGCCTGGGCGTAGTCGCCTATGTTGTGGCTGTAGTAGTTCATGCGTGCTCCTGCATCCTCCGCCCGTTCTTACCCGGCTATCATTTTTAAATCTTAGAATGCTAAGATTCTAAATGCAAGCCAACTAAGATTGTTTTTGTTTAGCATCCTAAGATGACCTTTCAGAAGCGAATCACACAGGCGTTCAACGAGGAAGCGGCCCGCCGGGCGGACGCGGCCGAACCACGCCTGACCAAGACAGACCTATGGAAGGCCGCAGGCGCCTCTTCCGGCGCGGCAACGCATTGGTTCAATGGCTCCAACGGCATGGACATGGCAACCTGCATCAAGGTTGCCCCGCTGCTGCGCGTGAACGCGCAATGGCTGTATGACGGCAGCCCGCCGAAACTGCCTGCACGCGATGGCTCCCTTGCAGCCGCTGCGCTGGCAATTCCCCCTGCGCCCTGGCCCTTCCCCGGCATCCCGGAAGAACAGGTGCGCGCCTTGCCCCCGGACCAGTTGAACAAGCTGCAGGGCGCGCTTGCATTGGCGATCGCTCAACTGAAGTTGGGAATCGATGTCTCGCCTACCCCTGCCGCGCCGCCGATGCCGACGGTCCTGCGCAGCGACTCGCTGATAGACACCTATCTGTCGCGCGACGAATTCCCCCTGCGCATCGATGGCCTGCCCGCGGCGCCGTGGGAGGGCGGCAAGACCACGCACCAGACCGAGCGCGAAGGCCGCGTCCGGATCAGCACGCAGACTGGCGTGGTGGCCAATGTGGGAGTGGGTGAGCCGCCCGCGGCCAACGACAGATTCGAGAAGGTTCCCGAGCTGGCCGACGTGCGCCTGGCGGCGGGCGACCCCATCGAAAACCACGCCGAAGAGCAGACCGGCATGATCCAGTTCCGCAAGTCATTCCTGCGGTCGGTAGGCGCGGACAACGGCAAGGGGCGCGTCGTGTACGCGAAAGGCGACAGCATGGAACCCGTCATCCGCGACGGCGCCGCGCTGCTGGTGGTCCCCAACGAAAACCTGACGCTGCGGGACATTGCGTCTGGTGGCGTCTATGCCATCAACTATGACGGCAAGATGATCGTGAAGACGGTGGCCAGGGAACGGCTTACCGGGCAATGGGTGGCGCGGTCGTTCAATCCCTTGCACGATGACATACCGCTGGAGAACGGGGCATCGGTGCGGGTACTGGGGCGGGTGGTGTGGGCGGGCGCGCGGCTGCGGGATGATGAGGCGGGGCAGTGGCGGCCCGAATGATGTGAACGTCGGGGCCTCGTCTTGCGGGTAAGCGCAGGAGCCACCTCCGGGTGGCTTTTTGCTTGTCTGGCCTCGCCCCGCTTTTCCGTTCTGCACAAAGAAAGCGGCCAATGAAAAAAGGCACTCCGCTTTCGCGTGAGTGCCTTATCTTCACTAAATTCTTGGGGTGGCTGATGGGGCTCGAACCCACGACAACTGGAATCACAATCCCATGCCAGTGAGCAGCTTTCCTTTGATTATTCAATACCTTACAGCCAATCAGTTTTCAACAAGAACTCCCCGTAGCTCACCAATTAATGAGCCTCTCCTTAGGCCCGTTGAAAAAAATCGACGACATCCAGGACCTCCGACAACAGTCAACCGACCGGCTTGATTGTCGTTTCAAGTCCAGGCGCAGCATCTGGTCCGAAGCGTCTCCAAGTCAGTTATCTGGGCACAAGGTTGCCCGTAAGACACTGTAAATAAACTGGCTCTGCCCCTCTGCGGCAGGGCGGTTTCTCCCCGCTCCGCAAGGCCTGCCGGCCTTCTGCGAGCAGTTAACACCTGTCGACATCCACGCGCGACGGGTCACCCCCAGGAAAGCTCCCCTATGAGGTCGATACCCCATGCGGACGCAGTTGCGTCCCGCTGCCAGCGCGCGTCCTTCGAATTTCCGTCGACTGCACGCGATGCCCGCCACGCCGCTCGCACCTGGTTCGAAGCGGCGCCCGAAATGAGCCCCGCCAAGTACCGCGATGAGCAGTTCATTGAGCACTGCAAGGGCAAGGCCGACTCTCCCCTCGAGCGCCGGATTCGGCGAGACGCATTCAAACAGGCATTCGCGGAAGCCATGGGGCACATCGTCGTGGAGGAGGCCCGTTTACATGCGCACCCTGCTTGAACGCCCGATAACGTTCCGGCTTTCCGATGCCGCACGCCGTCGTTACGAGCAAGCCGCAGCGGAGCGCGGCATGACGTTATCAGCACACCTGCGTGATCGCCTTGAAACCGACGACCAGGTCGCCGAGCACATTTCGCAGTTGCGTCTCACCCTGTTGGATGGCGGCGCAGTGGGACAACAGGAGGTGTCGCTATTGCCCATCCTGCTGGAATTGTTGCTGCTCACTCGTAGGAACAGCCCTCCCGGCGACCTTCGTGCCGTCCATCTCGAACTGGACCGTCAAGGCGTCACGCCCTGGACTGCCCCTTAACCCCAGAAATCCCTTCCGTCTATGAAAACTGCTTCCGCCGCCTTTAGATTGCTCTGCTTTGCGATCCTCCTGCTGCCACAGACCGTATCCGCAGAGCAAGGAGGCCCACTCCCTCCGCTCCCGGCGCCTCCGGAGGATAGGCTGCCTCAGCTGGTCAGCGAGAACCTGCAAAGAAATACCTGGTTCTCGGCAGATGGGTCGGACTGGGGCATCAAGGTCCAAGAGGGCCAGTACGTTGAGGTGTATCTGTCGCCGCTTGCCTGTCAACGTTGGCTCCAGGAAGGCAAACGGGCAAAGCCGCGGAGCCTGCATATAAATGGCAACCCGGTGAACAAAGCCGCCTGCTTTAGCGGCGTCAACAAGGCGCAGTACATACAAACCCCGCTCGATGCACTGGACTTCGAGGCACTTCTTTTTAGCAAGCGCCAGATCGACCGCGTCCAACCCTAAGCGCAGCTCAGCTTAGCCAAGCGTCTCACCTGGTTCCACTGCGCGTCGGCCCACGAACGCGGAGCCTTTCTATCTCGGCGAATTCGCCAAGCTCCCTGCGGAGTATCCCCCATGCAAGCTCTCCATTTGGCTGCCCTATTCTCGGCGGCCTGCCTCCTTTCGGCCTGCGGATTTGTCCCTCCCGCCCCGCCGGTGCCGCCTGACTCCGGGCGGATCCTTATCAACCACGCGGCCCCCCGCACCGTTCTACCGGGTAAAACGCCTGCCGCCATCGCTTCGGCTGACATCCCCCCGATCCCAGTCCCGGAAGCGCCGCCCAAAGTCCAGACTGCTCCAGCGGCGTCGGACGCGTCGGCCGGCCCTACAAGGCCACCCGCCCCGGCTCCGGCAGCAAACGGCGAAAGCAAGGACACGCCGCAGACTCCTCTGGCGCCCCAACCTTCTGACGCGGCGGCTAGCTCCCAGGTCGCGGCAGCGTCTGCTTCTGTAGTCACGGTCGAGCTAACGCCTCAGGAACCGGTATCAGAACCGGAAGTCGTGGCGCCGCCGAAACAAATCTGGCGCATCAGCCCGCAAGACGGGACGGTTCGGCAAGCGCTCGTGCGCTGGGCCTCGGATGCCAACTGGACTTTCGGGCCTGACCAGTGGGAACTGAACTTCGACCTCCCAATCCAGGCCCCGGCCGAGTTTGAGGCGGACTCCTTCCAAGAAGCTACCCAGGCGCTCTCGCAAGCGGTCGCCATGAGCGAATCGCCGATCCGCCCCTGCTTTTACGGCAACCGCGTGCTCCGCATGGTGCCGTTCACCCGCAGCTGCAACCGATCCCCCGCCACGCAATCCTAGCCGTGGCGTTGACCAGGAAATCCAATGAATGCTTACCGCACCGCACTGACGGCGGTCATGCTGGCTGCCCTCGCTGGCTGCTCGGCCCTGCAGGCCACCGACCGAGTCGAATCCCGCGCAGCCCTCCGTCAAGCCGACGGCACCCTCGCGCTGGACCACTTCAAGCTCAAAGCCGGAGACGTCGACCGCGCAAAGGGCCAGGTCGTCGAGCTGCCGTGGATCGCGGGCCGACCCCAGCCGCTGGCCCGCGAAGTCACCCTGCCCCCGGCGCTCAGGGCAAACGTCAATACGACGCTGCTCTTTGAAAACAACTCCGCCGATCTGAAGACGCTGGCCGACAGGATTCAGATCGCCACGGGCATCCTGACCCAGGTAACTGCCGACGCGCTGCTCCCCGCCGAATACTTCTTGCCGCGCTTGGCGGGCGATCTCGGCACGGTAAACCCCCTAAGCCTGGGAGCGAGCACCGCTGACACACTCGTCCCGGCACTCATACCGGGTGCTGCGGTAGATCGCATCGCCGGTCCAGCGCTGCCCCAGGGTGTGGCGCGTACGAAGATGGCTCCCTTGCCGGCCGGTCAAGCCCCGCTGGCCTCGGTTCTGGACGCCATCGCGCTACGTCTGGGCGTGTACTGGCGCTACGACGACAAGATCGGCGCGCTGCGCTTTTACCGGACCGAAACAAAGAGCTACGTCGTCCGCACGCCCACCCAGGCGGCCGAAGAAAACCTGCAGCGCGATATCAAGTCGACGAACTCGATGTTGGCGGACAGAACCAGTGCGGGCACGAAGGATGAAGCGCGCGAGCTGACGGCGGTTGTCAGCAAGGTCAGCCAGTTTCTGAGCCGCGCCGGCGTCATCAAGGCGGCGGACGGCGCGTCGAACACGATTGTGGTGACCGACACAAAGGAAGCCCAGGACCGGATCGGCGAATTTCTCGATGCGGAGAATCGCCAAATGACCCGCCGCGTACGCCTGGTCTTCGAAGAAATCACGGTGCAGAGCGATCGCATCAACCAAGGAAGCGTGGACTGGACCATTCTTTTCAACAGCCTGGGCCGAGAGAACACTGCCTCCGGAATCGGCGTCGCACCCATGTTGGATGCTGCCAAAGCCGCTGGCAGCATAGGCGCCAGAGTGGGAAGTGGCCCCTTCGCAGGCACCAACCTCGCGCTGTCCGCACTCTCGCAACTTGGCTCGATCATCGATCACAAGAGCATTCCCCTCCTGATGCAGAATCGCCGCCCAGGCAAGTACGACACGCGGCGCACCTTCGACTACATCAAGGATCTGCAGCAGACGCAAAGCACATCCGACACCTCGTCCCCCACCGTGACGGTCACGCAGGACACAAAGACCGTCGGTACGTTCCTCACCGTGGTGCCCGATGCGCAAGACGACGGCCAGGTGCTGTTGACCATTGCCTACGACGACAGCCGGCTCATCGAAATGAAGAAAGAGCCAGTTGGATCCCGCGATGATCAGTCCTTCGTCCAGCAGACCGATATCGGCGGTCAGGGCCGGGTGCAGCAGGTGATGGTTCGCCCTGGTGAGCAAGTTGTCATTGGCGGCTACCAGCAGTCCGCAGACAACTCCACGCGGCGGCGCCTTGATGACAAGGCGCCGATGCTCGCCGGCGGGTCGGATGCTTCGCAAGAGAAGCAGATGCTCACGGTCGTTCTGGTTACGGCCATTCCTGAAGAAGGATTCTGACGTGGCACGACGTGAGAAGACCCCGCGGCGGCTGAGTTATCGGCTCGTCGCCATCCCCGGCACATCGAATCAGCTCGTCCTTGGCATTCGCTGGCAGACGGTCCTCGGTGAGGATCTGCAGAAAGAAGCGCTGCGCCTGGCACGCAAAGTGAAGGCCACGCACTTTGTTCACAGTGATGCCCGAAGTCCTTCCGTGGGGCTTCTCGTCGCCAAAGGCAAGGAGCGCCGCGCAAAAACACGCGCCAGTCTGTTCTCGGCGGCGTCCGCGTTTGCACAGATGCACCGCCACGGCACGCACATCGTGGCGCTCAATCTGCCGGACAAATCCGTATGGATCGCCGTCATTGTCGCCGGTGTGGTCCAGGCCGGCGGCGACACGGTCTTTGCAGATGCCCAGGCAGCTCAACGCGCCCTGGACGAGGCGCTGTCACGCTACGGCGAGGCGCAGCTGCACGGAGACCGCACGCAATCGAGACCGTTCTCCCTGCAACAGCTCGCCGCTCATACGAACCAGCAGGCGTCCCTGCGCAGGGCCGGCTTCAGTCTCGCGATGGTCTCGCCCTTCTGGTGGACCATCCTTGGCCTATTCCTGGTGTACGAGGCGTGGGACATCAGCATGGGCCTCTGGGATGATCGACAGGCACGAATTGCCCAGGAGTTGCTGGCTGCGCAGCCCGAGATTGACCCAGCCACGCTGTGGACAAAGGCCATTACGGCCTGGGCAAAGACTGCTCGGACACTCGGCGAGCCGGGGCTAACCCCGCTGCTGCAACAAGTGGAGTCCGTGCCGACCGAGCCCGGCCGCTGGAAGCTCATCGAGGTGGACTGCCGACCGCAGGCACGCAGCTGCTCGGCGAAGTACCAGCGCACGCGGCTCGCGGACAATCGCACCTTGCACGCGGCCTTGCCGTCGACCTGGAAGATCGACCATCCCGATCTGGAAACGGCAAACGCCTCCTGGACCATCCCTGGCGCGCTGGCATCGCAGACCCTGGTGCTTGCAGACTTGCCCGACGCAAAGGCGATGCGGCAGGCCTGGGAGCCGTCCTGGCAGGCGTTGCGCCCGGCGCTGCAAGACCTGTCGTTGTCGCCGCCGGGACAAGTGGCGATCACGGTGCCAAACATCAAGCTATCGAACGGGCTGGAACAACCCGTGGTCAGGCCCAAAGAAATCAAGCTTCCGGCAACGCGCGCGCTCGTCATCAATGCGCCGCTGCGATCGCTTTATGGCCTGGCGCTACCGCGAACCACCGAAGTCACGCAACTGCAGATACGCTTTATGCCGGACACAAGCCCAGGCCTCACGACCAGCGCATTCGTGACAACGCTCAAAGGAACCATCTATGTTGAATCGCAATGAACGCAAGTGGCGAAGCCAATTCATCGCCGCCGCCGCCACAGCGGTCACTCTATCCATTCCCCTATCTGTGTCGGCGCAGATTCCCGTCTTCGGTGTAGATGCCGTCAACATAGCCCTGCCAATTCCGCGGACTGTACAAGAGCTCCTGGAGCTTGATGCCCAGCGCGCACTCGATGAGGAAAAGCGCAAGGCGCAATCCGCAAATGGCGGAGGCGCGCAGCTAGCCGCTTCCGGCCCGCCTACCGCCCAGGCCGCCAAGCCAAGCTCTGAGCCCGCACCCGTTGTCGCCCCGCCTCGGCTTCTCGCCATCACCGGCGTGGGCAAACAGTTGACGGTGATGGTCGACCAGGCAGGTCGCAGGGCGCATTACCGCACCGGCCAAGCCGAGCCGGTGGCCGGCGCTGATCTCGGACTGCGCCTGCAGGCCGTTTCGCAGCCTTGCGCAAGCTTCGTTGACGAGTCGCAGGATGTGGTCACCTACTGCCTCAATCGGGGAACACCATGATTTCAAGCATCATTCAATGGGTTCGGCGGCTCAAACGCACGGTGCATGTCAGCCTGCGCGAACAAGAGGAGATGCCGGTCCTGGACATGCACGCAGCGACGTCGGCAATGTCCACCAGTGCCGCCCACCAGCACATCGATTCATTCGCGGACATTGCCCAAATGCACCCGGCGTTCAGGACGCTCAAGGTCGACTGGTGCGGTTCGACATCGGCAGTCACCGCGTGCGTGGCCGAGCTTGAGGGACCTCGCTATGTGGTGTTCGTCAAGCCACGCGAAATCGACTCGGACATTTTCCGCGCCGTTGAGCAACGCGCCGTCGACGCGGCAAAAGGGCCGGTCCAGATCTATACGATCAACCCGGTCATTCTGCTGACCCTCGTCAGAGAGCGGATGCAAGGCCAAGACGTGATCCAGCGAAGCACCCGCATTCGCGGCCAGAACGAAAGATCTGCGGTGCGCCAAGGGTTCTACGACATCGTGTCCTGGGCGGTTCGCAACGACGCGAGCGATCTGCATTTGAATATCGACACGACTGCGGCGACATCGCGCATCAGCGCCACCATCGACGGCCAGTACACCACGCCCGAGCAGCTCGCGATGCCCACGCAGCAGCTCGTTGACATGGCCAGCGTCGCTTGGCTGGACGTCAGCGGCGGCAATGGCCTATTCCTTGACATGGCCAATGAACAACAGGGACGTCTGTATGAGGTGGTGGACGAGCGCAGCTACATGCTTCGCTGGGGTTCATTCATTGCAGACAAGGGTCCGTCCATCACACTGCGCTTACTCGACGTTGACTCCAAGGTGCAAAAGGTTGACATGGCCGACCTTGGCTACCTCCCGTCGCAAATCGCGCAATTTGAGCGTGCGACGCGCAGCATGGGTGGCGCCATCGCGATGGGCGGCATACCTGGCTCCGGCAAGACAGTGAGCATCGCCCAACTTATCGTGCGCCTACCAAGAACGCGCAAGACCATGTCCATCGAAGACCCGGTTGAACTCATCTTGGAAGCGGTGCTGCAGGCAAGCCTCTCACGGTCCCTCGATGGCTCGGATCGCGACACCATGAAGTCCAAACTCATGGCTCTGAAGCGTGCCGCGGCCAGCGACGTCTTCCTTGGTGAGATTCGCGATGTCCTCACGGGTGCGGCGTTTCAAGACATCGTGCTATCGGGAAGCAACCTTTACTGCACGACGCACGTGGGCAGTGCCCTCGCCATTCCACAGCGCTTTTCCTCGAGCGAGATCGGGATACCACGCGGCACGCTGGGCACGCCTGGCGTGTTAAAGCTGCTTGTTCACCAGTCCCTGATGCCCAAGCTGTGCAGTTGCGCCCTTCCTGCTGCGGCGCTTCTGGACGGTGCCGAGGACCGGATGGGCGTCAAACGGGATAGGACAACCTGGCAGCGGTATTTGGCCGACATCGAGACCCTTTACGACTTCGGCTCCGAGCCGATCAAGGTCAGGAATCCGGAGGGGTGCGAACACTGCCGCAAAAAGGGCATCCCGGAACTCTTCGGCTACGCGAGGCGGACTGCGGTAGCAGAACTTTTCGAACCCTCCAGCGACCCGGACGCACTTCGCGCCATTACGAGCGGCGACGAGATCCGCCTAAGAGAGATCTTCGCCAGCCAGCGCTCCGCCCGGTACGACGAGCCCGACATGCAAGGCAAATCCACCATGGAATGCGCCGTCTACAAGATGAGCCAAGGCATGATCGATCCGCGGGACATTGAGCCCCACTTCACGGCGTACGCGACACTTTTGCGCCAAAGGAAAAAGGGATGAAGATTCCTTTCTACTTCACGCGGGTCGGCCAGGCCGCTAAGAAGTTCGCGCGTGCCCGCGCGGACTGGTATGAATACTTGGCGGACATGACGGAGGACACGCAGGGGCGCCGGACATTTCTCAGCATTCTCGACGCCGATGCACAGCGCTACGGAAGGAGTGCCCGTGGCGTCCTGTCCGCATACTGGGCGCATCGCATCGTCGAAACCGGCGAGCTGGGCACTACCTTGCACCGGACGCTTCCTCAGCGAGAGGTTGCGGAATTCGTTTCCCTGCAAACTCAAGGTCAGGCGGTTTTCGCGGGCGGTCTTCGCGACATGGCTGCCGTCGTACGTCTGACGGCAAAGCTGCGAGGCATCCTTGTTCGAACGCTGGCAGTGGCTGCACTGATGCTGTTCTTAGTGTGGGCCATGGTGATGCTCGCCGTTCCCTATGTCACTGCACCAATGCTGCAGGATGCAATGCCAGACATACGGTTCGAGCTGCTCAGTCCATCCACGCAGGCATTCTTCGACATGGCGCATTGGATCCGGGACAAGGGTGTCCGCCTCTGGCTGGTGTCAATAGCCTTCGGCGTTGCCGTCCATTTCTCATTTCCCTATATGGACAACGCACTGCGCCGGTGGCTGGATAAGTGGGGGCCCTACCGCCTCTACCGCGACGTGCAGGCCATCGCCGTAGTGAGCACGGCAGCAACGGCTGTAAAGCCCCGTGCCGGCAAGGTCATGCAAATCCGGCACGCGATAGAACTGCAGTTACCTGGAGCGACCCGCTGGCTTACCCGTCGACTGCAGGCTGTCCAAAATCGGCTCGACGAAGCGAAAAAAGGAGCAGAAATCTTCGACGTCGGGCTGCTGGACCGCGAGATCTACTGGTACCTCGAAGACCTCACCAACACGCTCGGCCTAGACACGGCGCTGCAAATGACCCGGGCGCGCATGGAGACCACCATCCTCAAGCGCGTGGAAGGGCGCGCCAAGGCCCTTCGATGGGTGGCACTTCTTGGCGCTGTCATCGTCATGGCAGGCCTCTTCTTTTGGCACCAAAGCGTAATCATGGACATGCGCAACGCAATCATGATCGACGCAATGTCGTGAAGAGCGAAAGACCGTCGCCTCACGATTCACACAAATTCAACCGGATAATTTGGAACCCATAATGCAACAACTGAACACAGCAAATCGCCGCGCCATTCAGCGCGCTGCGTCCAATAACTTGCGCCGCCAAGGCGGTTGGTCCTTGATCGAGATCGGCGCGGTAATCGCTATCGTGATCTTCCTTGTGGTAGTTAACTATCCGTCCATCAAGGGGTACTTCATCCAAGGCCGGGTGCCTGCAGCAGCTGGTGAGCTGCAGCGCTTCATGTCCACGGCCCGGATCATGGGCGAAGGCGACACTGCAACGCCGTATGCGTCCATCAACAACGCGCAGAACCTGGCGCCTTCGATGCGCGACTCCACTGTCTTCAAGGTGACGGGCAGTACGGTGGCGCACCGGCTGGGCGGCAGGGGAGTCGGTTCGAATGGCACTATCACCATCGCCCCGGCTGCGCTGGGCGGTGGCGCATCCGGCAGTGCCTTATCCCTGACCGTCACGAACGTGAACCACCGCGCGTGCCCCGTTCTCGCTTCCATCATGAACGGCGTCTCCGAGATGATCAGCGTTAACGGCACGGTCGCGAAGACGCTGGGAGCGAACAACGAATCGGGTTCCTTCAACGCGGTGACCGCTCAAGATCTCTGCGTGAACGGTGACAACAACACGTTCGTCTTCGCCACCCGCTGATCGCCCGAGAACGCGTCAGGGCGTGTCAGCAGCACGCCCGATAGGGCTTCCGAAGGAGACGAACCCATGAAACTATCCCAAACACGGTTGCGCCGGCGAGCGCACTCGCAAGCGGGCTTCACCTTGGTGGAGGTCATGGTCGCCGTGGCGATCGTCACACTCTTGGCCGTACTTGCCGCCCGAGACCTGAGACGCCAGGGCGACGAGAGCGCGGCCGAAGCCACCGGTCGGTATCTGATGCAAATTCGTGGCGCAGTCGTCGACCTGCAGCTAAAGCACGAGGCCTGGCTGCGCGGCGAAGACCTCACCGGGTTGCCCGCCGGTTCGTATCCCCCGCCTCCGGCTTTGACCTGGGCCAGCGTGGCCGGCGCGCAAGTCGCGCGGGGCGGCATGGCCGACCTCACGGCGTTGGGACTGCTGCCAGCGACCATCCCGCGATATCCTGCCTTGGGCGATGTAGCGCGGTTCATCCTGGTCCGCCAAGGTGCCTGCCCAGGCGATGAATGCCGCACCAGCGCCTTCGTCTACGCCTGCCATCCCATCAGCGCAGTGCGCAGCCTGCGGCAGAACGCCGAATGCACGCAGCCTACAGTGAACCGTAGCGTTTACGACCAAACCCTCCTGAGCAAAGTGGTCCTGGCTGCTGATGGCTACGGTGGCCATGACGCGCGCGGGTCGGCAAACGTCCGCGGCCCTCTGATGGACATTCCACGTGCCTGGTTTGATTTCGGTACACAACCGGGGCATGCGGTCATCGCTGCAAGTCTGAATGCCACTCCCTTCGGCCAGTTTGTGCGCCACGGGGAAACCAGACCGGTCACATTCAACAACACCCTGACGGTGGCCGGTGCGATTCAGACAAACACAGGCCTACTGCTCAATACGGCCGTTGCGCCTGGCGCGGCGTGCGCGCCGGAAGGGTTATACGCGTCTACCGCAAACAAGCTGCTTGCCGTTTGCACCGGTGGCGTGTGGTTCGCCCAAACCGGCCACGTAATCACGGGCACGTACGGCGACCTTCCCAACGACGCTGCAATCCCGGCTGTCACATGCCCGGCAGGGCTGTCACCCTGGCGGCAGGTCGCGCTACAGGCGGTCGACGCTACGGCGCGCGGCGGCGACATCAACATCGGCGGCGCGGTCGGCGGCAGCATCCAGGGCTCCGGCTACGTCAATGCCGCGGGTGCCGTTTCGGTCGGCGGTTCCTTCAGTGGCACATTTCAGAACTCTGGAAATAGCTACGTCCGCATGGCGCAGCGCGCCAGCATCACCGGTGACCGCGTCGTGATTTCACCCCCAGACATGGGCGCCCGCGCCTCGGTGATCCAAGGCTGCAAGAACTAGCTCCTCCAGCAGGTCTTCCCCCAGGCCGCATATCGAGCGGCAAATCTATCGGAGATATCCATGTTCCTTCCCTCCACGCGAGGACAGGGCCGGGCTTTGCTCGCCCTGCTGTTCGCGCTGTTCGTGCCCACGGTCAGCCAGGCTTCCACCGCGAAACAGGCAGACGTACAGTTGCAGACCGATCTGAATACGATGGTCGTCCGTGTCGACCAGGGTGCGCCGCTACCGCCAGGCGGCTGCGTCGGTGGCTACTCGTGGCACACGACCTATGGCGGGTGCCGAATCGCCCAAACGCAGGCCGAGTATTCGCAGTGCCCTGCCGGGTACACCGGCAGTCAAGTCCGCTACCGGACCTACTACGTTCTCCAAGCCAACGCGAACGATGCGGCCTACGAGGGATGGGGGCCGTGGCAAGACGGTTGCACGGCATCCCGCGCCGGCGGCGTCCTCGATGTCGTGATCGCGAAAGCCCGTGGCAACGAGACGGGCGAGACGTTCGACAACAGTTTGGGCGGAACGATAGCCGCACAGATGCAGGTCAACTACGGCACGATGTTCGGCGCCACCATCTATCGCCCCACCGCCGAACTGAACTGCATCCACGCTTCGGGCACGACGTCCGGGGACACCGCGCGGGTCTGGATGGGCCAGCTGATGCCGCCCGGCACTTCAGTGACCAAGGGCGTATCCGGCTACTGCCAGCTCTCCAACGGAAACCGAACCGCCACTTTGTTCGGCAGCTGCGACACAGGAAGCGGTGGTGACGCTGACGTCTGCCTGGGCGCGACACGCGTCGTCAACATCACGTCTGTTAGCGGGTGCACGGTCACAACCGAGACGCGCTTGCGTGGCCAGCTCATCGATGTCGGCAACTACGGCATCTGCAACTAACTAGGGAGAACCAATATGCGGTCCTTTCGCCGCCTGCTGACAATATTCCTCGTGGCGCTCTACCCTGCGCTTCCTTCGTTTGCGACCGCGCAGGGGATTGGTGATTTCGATTTGCTTGAAGGTGACAAGAGGCTTGCCTGCGAGGCCCTGATTTGCCTCTCCAGCGGGAATCGGCCCTCGGAATGCGACCCCGCGCTGTCACACTTCTACAGTATCAAGAAGAAGAAGCTCTCCGACACATTGGATGCTCGGCATGACTTTTTGTCGCTATGCCCCTCATCCAATCAAACCAAAGAAATGGCATCTCTTGCCGATGCGATTGCACGCGGCGCGGGCCGCTGCGATGCGGCTGCTTTGAACGCGGGACTCGGTGCGTGGCGAGGCACGAGCGACGATGGTTACCCGATCATCAGCAACAAGCGACCGGGGTACTGCAGCGTCTACGCCTCACACGAATACACCGCCTTTGATGACGACCTACCCCGCTATGTGGGCACGCCTGAAGAGCGCGGTTACTGGGTCGAAGCGAAGGACTATGACCGTGAACTGGCCAAGTACGAGAAGGAACTGGCCGAACGCAAGGAGCGCGAGCAGAACGCTCACAGTCCTGGCTTCGGCATGGTGGGGAATTGACAGATGGACTTCCCTACCCTCGCCAGGCAGTGTGCGCCCGACGTGCACATCAGTACGCTCAGCGCTGTAGTGCGACACGAGTCAGCCTTCAATCCGCTCGCCATTGGCGTCAATGCCAAGCCCCATGTAAGCATCCGCCCGAAGTCCAAAGAGGAGGCAATCCAGGCGGTGCGCGATCTGATGGCTAAAGGTGTGGACTTCGACGTCGGCTACGGCCAGATCAACGTGCGGAACTGGAAGTGGCTCGGTGTCACGCCCGAGAGCATCTTCGACCCTTGCGTCAACCTCGCATCTGCCCAGCGCGTCCTCGTCGATTGCTACAAGCGAGCTGCCAAGCTGCACGGCCCCGGACAGAACGCGCTGTATGCAGCATTCAGCTGCTACAACACGGGCAACCTGACCTCGGGCTTCACGAATGGGTATGTCGGCAAGGTCATCGCCGGCGCAGGCCTGGCGGTACCGGCCATCGTGAAGGAGGGCGGCGCGCCCGCCAATGCTGACGCCAAGATGCGTAGCCCGCCGCTTCCGAAGTCGTCCAAACCCGACGCCTTTCAGAAGCCCCGCAACGACGCTTTTGTAGTGCCTCGCAAAGACGCATTCGAACCGCGCCCAGATGCCACATTCGGCAGGCCGGTTCCAACGCCGTCCTCGCGCCTGCCGGCGCAGTAGAAGCGCACCCCTCGCCGGTGTTTAGCCGCTAAACACCGGCCCTCTCATCTACCTCAAACGAATGCCGCCCCGCTCATCGGCCGGGTGGCGTCACCCATTGGAGTTTCAAAATGACCGCAGCGTCCAATATCTCCCCTGCCGATTCGCAGCCCAAGAGCCGCCGCACGCTTGTCGCCCTGGCATACGCGACCCTTGCCGTGCTCCTCCTGCTGCAACCGGAACTGGCAATGGCGCAGTTCGAGAAGGCCACCACTGCCGTGCAGAAGGTCAAAGACTGGCTGTGGCTCATCATCCCTGTCATTGGTCTTGTTTCCGCCGGCATTATCGGCATCCTTTACTCGTTCGACGTGATTCGCAAGGAAACCGCTTATCAGTGGGCGGTGGGCATCTGCTTCGCCGGCGCCATCGCCGGGGGCATCATCAAACTGCTGTTCTGACATGGCGGCCGCATCAAAGCAAAAGGCCAAAGCCCCCGCCGCAGCGGCGCCAGCGGCTGTCGGGTCGCACGTTCCACCCAATCGCTTTCCGCTTTTCAAAGGGGCGACCCGGACTGCGACCGTTCCAGGAGGGGTGCCCACGCGGGCATTCGCAGGGCTGGTCTTTCTGACCGTCACCGCCGCCTCGTTCACGCTGTGGGGCTGGCTGCTCTTTCCCGTCCTTTATCCGGTGATGGCCATTCTGAGCCGCCATGATGACCGCGCCTTCTGGATCTGGGAGCTTTGGGTCAAGACCAAGTTCTTGGCTAAGAACAAGCGCTTTTGGGGCGCGATATCCCTCACGCCAACACCCTACAGCCGGCGGCGCCCCTGGGCCCGCTGGCTCGGAGTTCACGACCGATGAAACAACAATCCATCGTCGCGCTGCCGGCGTACGAGCCGGCGGTCAGCACGTACGTTCCCTACTCCCACCACGTCACGCCCACCATCATCGCGACCCGCAACTGGGAATATCTTTCGGTCTGGCGGATCGACGGACGCACCTTTCAAGGCTACAGCGACGAGGAGCACTGCCGCTGGGTCGAGGAGCTCAACAACGTGTTTCGGGGGTTCCCGACGGGATTCGGGGTTTGGTCGCACCTTGTCCGTCGCAGGGTCTTCGAGTATCCCGAAAGCGACTATCCGGACGCCTTCTCACGCGATCACGATGCAGCCTATCGAAAGGTCTTCGCCGGCAAGCCGCCGATGATCAATGAGATGTACCTGACCGTGATCATGCGCGCGCAGATCGACCCCGCCTTGCGCTTGCTGTCAAACTTCGAAAAGCGCACCGCGCGCTCAGCATTGGCCTGGCAGAACCAGGCGATTGAGCAGCTCGATGACGTCAACCGCAAGCTTGGTGGGTCGCTCAAGCGCTATTCACCGGAGCTGCTATCCATTGTCGAGCGGGAGTCTCCGCACGACATGAGCGGCGAGGAGGCACCGCGCCGGAAGTCGCGGTTTTCGGAACCGGCCGAATTCCTCGGCTTTCTGCTCAACGGCAAGATGCAGCCGGTGCCGCTGGTGAACGCGCGCCTGTACAACTATCTGCCCACCAGTCGTCAGTTCTTCTCCACGCATGGAGAACTCGCCGAGATGCGGGGGCCTGACTGGACACGCCGATACGTGATGCTGGAACTTCGGGAGTACTCCAACAACACCAAAGCCGGCCACCTGAACTGCCTGCTCAACCAGCCTCACGAGTTTGTGCTGTCGCAGTCCTTTGGGGCGATGTCAAAGCCCGATGGGCTGAAGGCGCTGTCACGCCAGATCAAGTGGCTGGAAGACTCTGGCGACTACTCGGCGTCCCAGATCGAAGATCTGAAGAAAGCGCGGGACGAATTGGCCGCGGGTCGGTTCGTCATGGGTGACCACCACGCCACAATCCAGGTGTTCGGCGACGACAGCGAGGGTGCCCTACGCGCTGCTGCGAATATCAGCGGTGCGCTGGCTGATGAAGAGATTATCGGTCGTCTGTGTGATCGCTCATCGTTGGCCGCGTGGGCCGCCCAGTTCCCAGGCAACTGGAAATGGCGCCCTCGCCCGGCGCCGATTACCTCGCTGAATTTCCTGAGCTTCTCCTCGATGCACAACTACCTCTTCGGAAAGCCGTCGGGCAATCCCTGGGGGCCTGCGGTCACGATGCTCAAGACGACGGGCGGCACGCCTTATTACTTGAACTTCCACGCATCGCTCGAGGACGTCGACGAGACTGGCAAGCGCCGCCTCGGCAACACGTCCATCATCGGACAGTCCGGCGCCGGCAAGACGGTCCTCTTGGGCCATCTGATCACCCAGGCACGCAAGTTCGACTACACGGGCATCGTGTTCGACAAGGATCGCGGCATGCAGGTGACCGTCATGGCGATGGGCGGCAAGTATTTCCCGCTGCGCCTGGGCGTGAAAACCGGCTGGAACTACCTGCAACTGCCTGACACCGCTTCAAACGTCGCGTTCATGACCAGCATGACGAAGCTGTTGGGGGCAAACGGGGAGGAGGCGCCCAGTGCCTCCGAGCAGAAGCAAATCGCCATGGCCGTCAACCAGCTTGTGAAGCACATCGACCTGGAGGATCGATGCCTGTCCAACCTGGTTAATTTTCTTCCCGCCGCGCCTGCACCCGAAGGTCAGCTGAGCCTGAAAGAACGCCTCAAACGCTGGTGCGCGGGCGGCGAGTATGGCTGGATGTTCGACAACCCCAAAGACGAACTGGACCTGGCGGCAAATAACCTATTCGGCTTTGATCTAACGGAGTTCCTCGAACAAGGCACGATCCGCGACGCGGCAATAACGTACCTGCTTTATCGAACGGACCAGATGATGGACGGGCGGCGAATCGCCCTTTTCTTTGACGAAGTTCAGCACCCTCTGAAAGTGCCCTACTTCCAGGCGTCGATGCAGGATGCCAGCCGCACGGTTCGTAAGAAAAACGGCGTCCTGGTCTTCGCGACGCAGGAGCCCGCCGCGATCCTGGAGAACCCTGTGGGTCGCTCGCTTATTCAGCAGTCCGCGACCGCCATGTTTCTCGAGAACCCCAAGGCCACTGCTGAGGACTACATCGACGGATTCAAGCTGTCTCCCGCTGTCTTCAAGATGGTCAAGGATCTGCCGCCGTTCAGCCGCCAGTTCGTCGTCAAGCAAAACGAGTCTGCCGTCACGGCCGAACTGGACCTCGCCTCATGTCCCGAAGCGCTGCTGGTGTTCTCCGGATCCGAAGACCTGGCCGAAATTGCCGAAGCGGCTGTTGCCAAGCATGGTGACGACCCCGCCCTCTGGCTGCCCCACTACCTCAAGCTCGCCCAAGAGGCGACAAGGAGCTGAAAATGTCCCAGACGCACACCCCCAGCCCCCGCCCGAGCCACCGCTGGCGCGTGCGGTTCACCGCAACCCTGGCCGCTGTGCTTTTCTCCAACGCCATGGCGCCCGCCAATGCCAGCGGCATTCCGGTAGTGGATGCGGCAAGCATCGCCGACCGGGCCATCAAGCACGTCGAGACGCTGGCCAAGTATGCCGAGCAGATTGCCGTCCTCAGGGATCAGCTTGAGAGCCAGAAGCGTCAGTTGGAAGCCCTAACCGGGACACGGAACCTGGGCGACATCCTGAACAACCCGGCGATTCGCGATGCACTGCCGGCAGACGCACGGGATATTCTTCGCGCCTCCAATGGCGGGCTGGGCGGGATCTCGGACGCTGTGGAGCGCATTGAGCGCGAGGAACGGTTAACTGGCAACTACGAACAGGACAAAAAGAACCTGGACGCCCGGGCCGAAAAAATCGCCGTTCGCAGTCAGGCGATGATGGAGCAGACCCAGAAGGCGATGACTGCGCGCGTCAAGCAGGTGGACCAGCTGCAGGCCAAGATCAATCAGGCCCAAGATCCGAAGGCCATCGCTGACCTGCAGGCCCGGCTACTCGTCGAGCAGGCGAACATCCAGGCGGACCAAACCCGGGCCGACATGCTCACCCGCCAGATTGAAGCTGAGCAAGCCCTGATGGAGCAGCAAGCCGAAAAGCTGGCCGATAGCTCTTTCAGCCTTGGTGCAATCCGCGCGCCGCTTCCTGGAGCGAGATAATGGCCACCACCGCGGTCAGTCTAGCCAGTCTCGGCGGGATCGCGAACTGGATCGACCAGTCGGTGACTAAGATGCTAACGAGCGTCATCACGCCGTTGGTCGCGTCCGTCACCGCCAAGCTATTGCCGTTCGTGTCCGTTTCTTTGTCCGTCGCGCTGGTCTGGTACGGGTGGCTCATCTGCTCGGGCGCCATTCAAACTCCGGTCCTCCATGCGTGTCGGCGTGTCGTCAATATTGCAATCATCGTGAGCATTGCCAGCGCAAATGGGCTGTACCAACAGCAGATTGTCGGCGTGATGCTGGACTTACCCACCTCTGTGGCTCAGCTGTTCACGGGCACCGTCAAAACCCCATCCGAAATGATGGACGACGCGGCGAACAACGGCGCAGAAATCGGCACACGGTTGCAGGAGCGCGCACCGAGCGGTCTCAAGAAAATCGCGCAGGCCTTTGTATTTGTGGTTGTCTCGGTCATCATCACCATTATCTCAGCGGTCATGAGCGCGGTCGGGATGCTAGTGCTGATCACGGTAAAAGTTGGGATGGGCTTAGTCGTCGTACTAGGACCACTTTGCATATTGGCGCTGCTGTTCGACCAAACGAAGGACTTCTTCAAAGCGTGGGTAGGTCAGGCTGTCTACTATGCCATCTATGCCGGTCTTTTCATGGTGGTTTTCATGTTCATCATGGGAATGTTCGGTATGTTGCAACAAGGCTTGATTGATCTAACAAAGGCAGACCAGATCAATATATTCTCCATGCTTACTGCGATTATTTTCTTCATGATGTGTTCAAAATTCATGCTAGAACAGGTTTCCGTAGTTGCCACTAAGATAAGCGGAGGCGGCAGTGGAGGCGGGATTTCAGTTCCCTTCGTTGGGAAGATTGGCTAATATTGAAGTTCGAATAGCCGTCCTCCCTGACAAGCACTAAAAATCGCGAGGATTAAGATGGATCCGTTGAAGCCGCTGGGAAAGGCCCTTTCTCAGAACCCCTTGCTGGGCAATGACGTGCCGTTATCTGCACCGCCCGGCGTTGCCCCCGAGCAGCCGATTTCTGCATTCCAATGGATGAGCCTAGCTAAGGCGACGTGGACTTGGATTCTGCGGCCCATCTGGTACTTGTGCTTCCAATGGCCCGCGCAGCTGTTGGGCATGGGTATGGCCACACCAAAAGGTGGGCGCGACGACAGACGTTCGAATTGGCAGAGAGAGCATGAACGCCAATTGCACGAAAACAGGATTGCCGAATGGAGACGCAACACTAGCCAAGATTGACTCGGCAGATCTGTCGTTGGCCTCCGGCCCGCCGACACCTTAGTATTTAAAGCACAGGGCACAGCAATCGCTGTGCCTTTCTTATTGCGCTGCGTATTAGCCAGCGCCGTCTGATTTAAATCCCTTAGTCTCTTCGGAGAACCGATGAAGCACGCCATTCTGGCCGCGCTCGCCGCGGCACGCACTTTCACGCCCGTACGAAACGTGCGGCCCCATCATCTCGCTCGGGAATTGGAGGACCGACATGTCCTTTGAAGACCCAAAGCTTTCGCTTCAACAAGAGCTGGACAGAAACCGGAGCCTGGACCAAGACTTCCTGACAGAGATCCTTACCTCCAGGTCAAAGGCATGGCGCGTCGCGGTTGGCGCATTTGTGCTGGCGTTCCTGGCCGTCGGCGCCCTGGCCTCGCTGATGCTGAGCTACACGCCCCAGCCGCCTTACGTCGTGCGCGTCAACGATGCGACCGGTGAGGTCGAAAACGTATCCCGGCTCGGCGACGCACAGGAGGACTATGGCCCTCGGATCGCGCGTTACTTCGTTACTCAGTACGTGTTGTCCTGCGAAGGCTACGACTGGCGCACCCTGCAAAACATGTACGACCGCTGTGGCCTGTTCAGCTCGCCGGACGTGCAACAGCAGTACCACGCCAAGTTTGAAGACGACCCCAGGACTGGCCGTGAAGCCCTCGACAAAAAGTATGGGGAACACACCCGCCTGGTCATCAACGTCCGGTCGATCACTCCGGGACCCAACCAGACCGCTACGGTCCGATTCACGCGCAGCGAGACGGGCCCCCAGCGCTCGCCAAACAGTGAGCAATTCATCGCCACCATCGCCTACAGGTTTGTCAACGCGCCGATGTCGGAAAGCGTCATTCGCGACAACCCGCTGGGCTTTCAAGTCATTTCCTACTCGACCGCTGTCGAAACGCTGAGGTAATCGTCATGCAAAAAGCACAAATCAACGAACTCGCCCGCCGCCTCGAAGATGCAGGACGCATGAGCAACGCAGAGCGCACGGCACTGCTGCGCGACATCGAACGGTACGCGAAGAGCGATCTCTACGGCGCCGCGCGCCTCTGCAAGGACCATCTCCACAAGGACGCGAACCTTCGTCTTCCCACACCCGTCTTGGCGGCAGATCGTATCGGCAAGCACTTTGAAGAGCGCATCCGTGAGGCGCGCCGGCCGGTGGAGCTGTACGGTGAGCAAGACCGGCAAATCCGTCAGCCGGAAGATGGGCGCGAGTACAAGGGTCCGATCGTTGGGACGACGCCCAACTGCTTGATCCAGCGGGACAACGAAACGGGGGACCTCATCGTCCATGCCCGCAACACGCTGAACCGATCCTTTGAGATGACCGGCCAGGAAGAGGCGCTCGCCATCAGCTACCCCTTCAAGGCGGTAGGCGGCGTGGGCTTGGTGCGCGACGCTGACCACGACAAGCAGGCAGCGATGGGGATGGACCATCAACATACGCACCAGTCGGCGCGCCAACGTGAGAGCAACATCGAGATGGGGCACGCCCGATGAACATCCGCTTCAGGCCTTTGGCCGTGGCGGTGCTGTCGGTCGCGCTTTGCGCGGCCGCAGCGCCGGCCTGGTCGCTTGACCGACCTGCAGCTTCGCCCAAGGATCAGCGTATCCGCTGGACGGACTATGACGCCGCCGACGTCATTCAGGTCGACACCACCTTAGGCGTCGCGACCCAGATTCAGCTCAATGAAGACGAGGACTATGTGACCCATGCCTTTGGCGACTCGGCCGCGTACGACTTCCAGCAGGTGGGCAAGCACCTCTTGCTCAAGCCCATCGTCGAGCAAGCGGACACCAACCTCCTCTACATCACCACCAAGCGGAACTACTCGTTCCTTCTGAAATATGAGAAGGCGCGTAAGAGCGGCGGCGTCTTTCGTGTGGTGCTGCGGTATCCCGAGCTCGAGCAGGCGAAGTATGCAGCCCAGGAAGAGCGCGAGCGCGTGCAGCGCGATCTGGCCACCGCCGACGTCGCGATCAACTGGCAGGCCTACTCGATGAGCGGCGATACCAGCTTGGCGCCGACCGCCGCATGGGATGACGGTGCACAAACTTGGCTTCGATTCGCGCCTGGTCAGGACCTGCCCGCGATCTATTTCGTAGACGCGGACGGCCAGGAGGTGATTGTGAACCGGAATATGGAGGACGAGCAGACCATTGTTCTCCACCGGGTCGCCAAGCGCTGGCACTTGCGTATGGGCAACCAGGTCTTGGCCGTTCACAACGACGGACCGCCTGTTGCACGCAGCCTGGCCACCGGAACCGTCTCGCCGCAGGTCGAGCGTGTCGTTCGTGAGGAAACTGCGCCATGAGACTTTTCAAAAGGCGAAAAAAACCCGGTCAAACCATTGACGCTGTGGCTGAGATCGAGGAATACCGTGCGCATATCGAAGGCCGCGGCCGCCCGGACCTTTCGGGCACTGCCAAGCCCATGCAACAGGGGGCCAAAGCCCTCATGTGGCTTCTAACCCTGATGGCGTGCATGGTGATCGGGACGATGGGTTGGCGGGCGTTCAACACGCCCGCCGCCGAAGAAGCCGCACCCGCGATGCAAGCCAAGATCGAGAACGTGCTTCCCGGTCTAAAGCTCAGGCCCGATCCGCCGCCACCGCCGTCGGCCCCGCCGGAACCGTCACCTGGTGCGCCGACAGTGCCCGGCCCGGGGCGCCCACCTGAACAGAAGGGTGCCCTGTCCAATCTGGCTGAAGCCGTTGTGATCGACCCCATCATGCAGCGGCGCTTGGCGAGCGGGCTGCGGTCCACAAAGGCAGAGGGCGGTCAGTCCTCAAACCAGGAGGCGTCTTCGCAGCAGCAGTCGCGTGAAGCAGATAGCGGGCCGATGGCCAGCAAGCTCACCCCGATGAAGCTCTCAGCGTCTCGCGCCGGACTGGTTGGCAATCGGGACATGTTGATCACTCAAGGTTCGATGATTGATTGCGTGCAGGAAACTAAGCTCGTGACCGCGCAGGCAGGCATGCTCGCCTGCTATGCGCCGCACGATATCCGCTCCACCAGCGGCCGCGTGGTCCTGATCGACAAAGGGACGCGATTCATCGGCTATCAGCAAGGCGTGCTGGCACAAGGCCAGCCACGTGTCGGTGTCGTATGGTCGCGGCTGGAGACGCCCAAGGGCGTCATTATCAATCTGGACTCCCCCGGCACCGGCCCCCTGGGCGAAGCAGGCCTAGACGGCTTCATCGACACGCACTTCGCTGAGCGGTTTGGCGGAGCCATCATGGTCAGCTTGATCAGCGATCTGGGTACGTGGGCCACCTCACGCGGCAGCAGCGACAACGGTCAGGTGCAATTCAACACCACTGGCGATGCGGCTACCAACGCAGTGACCACGGTGCTGGATAACACCATCAACATCCCGCCGACGCTCTATCGCAACCAGGGCGGCAGATTGGGAATCTACGTCGCTCGCGATTTGGATTTCAGTTCGGTCTACTCGCTCAAGCCTGTCGCCCGCTAGCTGCGCGCATGGCTGTACCGCGATCGCCGTTCTTCTGGCCGACGCCTTCGACTCAACTCAATGTCAGGCCCGTCCCAGTATGTGTTTGGGCGGGCCTGCCCCATGGAATAGGCATCCTATGAAAGATTCCCACAACACATCGCCCATCGACTCGGACGGCCGTGACACCGCGTTACGCCAGATGATGCGACCCATCTCCGGCTACATGGCAGATGACGCCGTCCGCGAGATCACCATTACGCGACCTGGCGTGATCTTTACGCGCTCTCACGGGCAATGGCGCGAACGCCATGATCCGAAGCTGACGTTCAGCTTCCTGGAAGCGCTGGTGTCGGCCATGGCCAGCTATAACAACGTCAACTTCAGCCCCATCATGTCGCTGCTGTTGCCCGACGGTGAGCGCGCTCAGGTGGCCCAGCCGCCGGCCGTGATCGACGGCACGCTTTCGATCAACATTCGCAAGCACAGCAGCGTCGTGAAGACCTTGGACGAGCTGGCCGCCGAAGGAGCCTTTGCTAACTGGGTCGTTGTGAGCGGCCCCATCGGTAGCGCCGACATTCTGACTGAGCACGACAAGGAATTGCTCGACCTCATGAAGGCAGGGGACATCCTTCAGTTTCTTCGACGCGCAGTCATTCAATGCCGCAACATCATTGTCGCGGGCAAGACCGGCTCAGGAAAGACGACGTTTGCACGCAGTCTCATCGACTGCGTGCCGTCCTTCGAACGGCTCTTGACCATCGAGGATGTACACGAACTCTTCCTGCCAAACCATCCCAACCGCGTGCACATGATCTACGGCAAAGGTGCTGGCCGGATGTCGGCCACAGAGTGCATCGAGGCCACCATGCGCAGCTCGCCCGATCGGATCTTCCTGTCCGAACTGCGCGGCCCCGAAGCGTGGGACTACCTGAACGCTTTGAACACAGGCCACCCTGGATCAGTGACGACCACCCACGCTAACAGTGCGCGCGATACGTTTGAGCGCGTTGCGCTTCTCGTGAAACAGTCCGCGGCCGGCAACCAGATGGATATCGACACGATTCGGCGGTACCTGTTTTCCACGCTGGATATCTCGCTGTACTTCGCCGACTACAAGCTGACGCAGGTCTATTTCAACCCTGGGCGCGTGCAATGAACAAGCGAGTAGACGTCGAACTTCCGTTCATATCGCCGGTAGGACTGCCAGGTGTTCTGCGGCTTCGGCACGAATGCAGCAAGGCGAAAACTGCACTTCTTTCCATGGAGTGCCGTGACATGCTTGGCGGACCGACTGGATCCGCATCCCTTACCACTGCCGACATGCACACGCTTGTAGACGGCTTGATGGACGCGATCCACGCCATCGAGCGACAAGAGCGGCTGTAGATCCAAATCTGGCGTGCTCGTGCATTTGTTTCGCAGGCGGGCAGATCCCGCTTGTCTGCACTGTGGCCTCTGCACTGAGTCGGACGCGCGTTCCGCACTCGATCCCTTTCCCCCTCTTTCACCTAGCGAGCCCTTTGCTCGCAGTCGAGAAAATCCATGTTGAAGAAATTCGAACCTTCCCTCTTATTCTGGCTTGGCGGACCCGCCGTTGGCCTTCTTCTCATATTCGGCATTGGGGCAGCCAGCGGCTTGTCGATGTACCCCTTTGGCATGTCTGCGGCGCTTTTCGCAATTTTTGTGTATTTCACCGCAGCGCACTATGACCGCCAGCTGCAGGGGAGAATTGCGGACCCGCAGCCTTGGATCTGGCAGGTCTCGGTGAATGGCGTTTCGATTGGCGCGATCACGGATGCGGATTACGCGGCCATCCTTCGCACAGTCTTGCGCGATGGCAACATGGCGCTTGACCATCTGGTGTCGTCCTTGAAATGGACGATTGCCCTCGCCGTGAAGATGTTGTTCGTCTTTCCCGTAGTGGTCTTCTGGCTACTCGCGCTTCTTGCAATGATCATTCCTGATGAAGCGATGCCGTTTCTGACGAACTTATATGTTGAGTGGAACGAACATGCCATGAAGAGCGTAATGCTGACGAACATTGTCGGCATGATCGGCATGCTCAGCGTTTTCTTGGCTTTCCTTTCCATGCCGGCGCGATCGCTGTCCAGCTACAAGCAGTCCACCGGCCGCTTGCTACGCCTGCATTTCAACACGCCTGCCGACGGCGATGTATACGTCAGTCGGTTCCCCGAGGGGTGCGGCGATGCTATCGGCAAATGAGCAGGGGCGGGCTGTCATTGGCACCAAGGTGACAGTGGGCCGCGTCAAAGGCGTGCTGCGGTCTCACGACGAAGCTGCTGCCCTGGGTGTTATTGACACACGAGTTCGTGGTCTGGTCGAAGCGTTCAATGTGCATGGCGTTGTCTCGAGCATCAGCAGCTGTGAAGGGCACCGCTACCTCGGCCTACCGATTCGCCGGCCACCATTTGTGTCGTTTTTTACGACACCATCGATTGCCGCGCGACTCGCCGCACGGATTCGTCGCGACCAAGAGGGTCCGACAACCCTGCATCACTACTGGAAGGTGTCTGGGACATTCAACACGGAAAACATCCTGCTGTTCACCCTTGATAGCCCCGTGAAATTCTACTGGCGACGAAAACTGGATGCGGATATCGCCCGCCTTCGTTCATGGGCCGAGGAGATTTTCCAGCCGGGTCCATTCCAGTAGCCACGAAATATCGGGTGAGCTCACAACGCCACCCAGCAAGCGCGCCACCCCGCCAGATGGCGCGTTGACCCTCTTCCTCTCACGTCATTCCAGCGCGCCCGGCCATATCCGGGTTCGCGCCGCCGTCGGTGGGCCATTTCTACCGTCCCGACGCCAATTCCTCCCGGAGACTTCCATGACCCGAGCGAACCGCCAACGCGGCGCGCAGGAAGCACGCACCCGCATGGCTTACAAGATCATGCAAAGCGTCTTCGACCGCTGCCGCGCCGAAGGCCTCAGCGCCGAACAAACCCACCAGGCCATCAAGGACGCCTACCCCTGGGGCGAGCGCCGCGCGTGGCCCTACAAGGCGTGGCTGATGGCCCGCCGCGAGTTCTATGAAGCACACGGCCTGCCCCTGCGGGCCCGCCGCACCATCGCTGAATCACTGGAGACGGACTCGTGACCGGCACGCTGTACCAGCAAGATCCATCACCCGGCAATAACTCGCAGCAACGCAAGGGGCGAACATGAGCGTCGAAGCATCCAAATGGGCCAGAATGGCCGACGTCCAGAAATCCTCATCCAAGCTCGTGTTGCTGAACCTGGCACAGCTCGTTCGTTACGATGCCGACCACTGGACGGTTTTCGCATCGATCGACTACCTTGCCAAAGTCACCCATCTGAATCGCAAGACGGTTATCGAAGCCCTCGGCCGCCTTCGCGATTTGGGCGCGATCCAGGACACAGGGCGACGTGCTGGCGACAACCGCAGCAGCATCATTTATCGCTTGTGCCCGAATGCGGTCCCCCTGATCGAACTCGCGACCTCCGGCGCCGTCGCCGGTGGCGAATCGCAGGCAGCGCAGCAGGATCTAGCGCTGCAGGACGGCTCTGAGCTTGAGGATGGAAATGCGCCACCGGCAGCTCCGGCCGACGACAGCGGGACGACTGCCGACCAAAGCTGGCCGTCTGAGCAGGATGGACCCGCGGTCGACGAATCTCTGTACCTTCCCAAGGGGCACGCACCTTCGCCGCACTGCGGCGGGTCGGACGGGAGTATTCATTCAGCGGGCGCATCAACCGAAGCAACAGGGGCTGGCTTCGCAGCTGCATGCCTTCCCACTTCCCCTGCCGCAGGGCACAGGCCTGCCAGCAAGGCGCCCAGGGGAGCCAAGCGAAAGGGCCGAAAGCGCCCGCCCGAAGCGCGCGGTGCCGGCGTCGGCCCCACCAGCCTTCCAGCAACATGGGCCCTGCCGGAGCGGTGGCGAAGTTGGACGCAGCAGCAGCGGCCGCTCTGGACGCACGAGAAGATCGACGCCACGGCCGCCACCTTCAGCGCCTACATGCGGTCCAGGCCCGGGGAGCTGGGCATGTCGCCCGATTGGTTCGAGTCATGGCGGCTCTGGGTTTTCCGGGAACGCGACGCCGGAGAGACGGCGGGCATGGCCTGGCAGAACAGTTGGACCGGCATCGTGGCCACCGGCAAGAAGCTCGGCGTTGAGCAGGCTCCGAACGAGCCGCCGCCCCATTTCAAGGCGCGCGTATTCCTCGCCGCCGGACTCGTGCCGTCCCATTAAAAGTTGTCCACAGCCTGGACCCATATCGGGACCAGTCCCAGTTTTGGGCCTAGCCCGAAATGTGTTTTTGCCCGTCCCAATTTGTTCGTTCGCCAGTACCGAAAACGGCTTTTTGCCAGTACCGAAAACGGTACCCAATAGGTATATATAGGTTTTATAGGTTTTAGAGAGAGTCGCGCGCGAGGCGCTGGCTCGTCGCGAACGCCGATCCGCCTACCCTCCGGTCGCTACGCTCCCTCCGCCCCGCCGCCTGCGGCGCCGGCC